>NZ_JAMBDS010000068.1:0-14704 GCF_025143785.1 Brachybacterium sp. p3-SID1565 | reverse complement strand
TCCCGCAGGCTCGGCCGGGGGACGGTGCTGCTGATCGTGGGCGTCCTTGCCGCCGTGCTGGCCGTGCTGGACCAGGTCTCCAAGACCTGGGCAGAGGCGAACCTGGACGAGCTGGACCCGCAGCCCTTCCTGGGGGAGGTGCTGCAGCTGACGCTGCTGTACAACTCGGGCGCGGCCTGGGGCATGGGCTCGAAGATCACACCCGTGGTCACGGCGCTGCAGATCGCGATCGCGATCGGGGTGATCGTGTTCTCCGTCAAGGCGGTGCGCTCGCCGTGGTACACCCTGGCGATGGGCCTGATCCTGGGCGGGGCGCTGGGCAACATCCATGATCGCCTGCTGCGCCCGCCCGGCCCGTTCCGCGGCGAGGTCGTCGACTTCCTGCAGCTGCCCAACTGGCCGGTGTTCAACGTGGCCGACATGGCCGTGGTGGGCGGTGCCGTCCTGGTGGTGCTACTGGGAGTGATCGGCGTCCCGGCGGACCCAGCGGAGCCCGTCGAGCCCGTCGAGGACCAGCGATGAACGCCTCCCGCGTGCTGATGGTGCCGGACGGCCTGGCCGGTGAGCGCATCGACGTCGGGCTGTCGCGGATGCTGGGGCTGTCCCGTTCCCGCGCCGCGGATCTCGTGGACGCCGGCCACGTCGAGCTCGACGGCGCCACGCCCGCTCGATCGACCCGCCTGGAAGCAGGAGCGATGCTCTCGGTGACCATTCTGGAGGAGCGGCCGGCCGTGGAGGTGCGGCCGCAGATCGCCGAGGGGATGGCGCTGGTGCACCAGGACGACGACATCGTGGTGATCGACAAGCCCGTCGGCGTCGCTGCCCATCCCAGTGCTGGCTGGTCCGGGCCCACCGTGCTGGGGCACCTCGCCGCGGCCGGGGTGGCGATCCGCACCAGTGGGGACCCGGAGCGGCAGGGGATCGTCTCACGGCTGGACGTGGGCACCAGCGGACTGATGGTGGTGGCCCGCACGGAGCGCGCCTACACCACCCTGAAGGATGCCTTCCGCGCCCGCGAGGTGGACAAGACGTACCACGCCGTGTGTCAGGGTCGGCCCGATCAGCCGCGGGGCACCATCGAGGCCCCCATCGGCCGCTCCCCGCACCACGACTACAGGTTCGCGGTCACACACGAGGGCAAGCATTCGGTCACCCACTACGAGACCCTGGAGGAGCTGCGTGCCGCGACCCTGCTGCGCATCTCGCTGGAGACCGGTCGCACGCATCAGATCCGGGTGCACTTCTCCGCTCTGCACCACCCGCTGGTTGGCGACACGATGTACGGCGGGGACCCGACGCTGGGGGAGCGCCTGGGGCTGAACCGGCAGTGGCTGCACGCGATGGAGCTGGGCTTCGTGCACCCCGTGACGGGCCGACCGGTCACCTTCACCTCCCGGTATCCTAAGGACCTGCAGCAGGCGCTCGAGGTCCTGCGGGAGGGCTGACCGCGCTCCGTCACCCGGGGGCGGTGGGGTTCTGCTGCGGCCGTCGGGCAGCAGGTGTGCCCGGGTCTGCTCGGGCATCTGCGGTGCTCGGATCGGCACGGATCTTCTCGTACTGCTCTCGGGTGATGCGGTACTGCTCGTAGTGGCTCCTCGCCCCCAGGAAGGATGCCTCGTCGCCGCGGCCGGTGTGCCGCATGCCGATCCCCTCCAGGATCCGCACCGAGGGCGCGTTCAGGGGCAGGGCCTCCGCCCATATCGAGGCTAGCGCCAGCGAGTCGAAGCCGTACGCCAGGCCGGCTCGGGCCGCGGCCTTGCCCAGTCCCTGCCCCCAGCGGGTGGACGGTCCGATGACGTATCCCAGCTCGCGCTCGTCAGCCCGGGTCCCATACAGATCCACGTAGCCGATCAATGCCCCCTCGTGCTCGACGCCCAGGCGCAGCAGCTCGGGCGGCGGGTCCGCGATGATGCGGTGGAGCCAGAAGCGCTCGTGCTCGTCCCAGGCCAAGCCCGGCGTCCAGCCGGCATGAGCGCCGAACGTGTCGTCCGCGGCCCAGTCGGCCAGGACAGCGGCATCGGCGCTCGTGAGGGGGCGGAGGGCGACGGCCGGGATGGTGTGCATCGCCCGAGTGTGCCACGCGGTAGCGTCGTGGGATGAGCGAGAAGCAGTCGTCGTCCTCGGCCCCTCTGATCCCGGCGGTCCCCCAGGATCGCGCGCTGTCCCGATCGGAGTTCCCCTTCGCCCGCGTGGCCCGGCGACTGGGCATCGAACCCACTGGTGCCGAGGTGGCTCTCCGGGACCAGGGCACGGCGCGGGCCGCGATCGCAGCGGCCAGCGAGGACTTCCTGGCAGCGGACGACGATCGCCGCGCAGGGCGCCTCCCGGTGCACCCCATCGCGCAGGACCCGGACTTCCCGACCGGTGTGGGCATGGCACTGGTGGGTGCGGCCGTGCTGTGGGAGCAGCGCCAGTACGTGCCGCGCATCGCGCTACGGGTCGCGAAGGACCACTACGAGGACGGCCGCGACGATCTCGCTGCCAGCTTCATCGCCCTGGTGCAGGAATCCGTGGAGCCCGGCGAGGACGGTGGACCAGGGCATGACGAGGCATCGGCATGGGCCGCGCAGTCGCTGCTGGTCTCCGTGCTGCAGCGCTCCGGCAGCCCCGCCCAGGCCGATGAGATCGCCCGAGACCTGGCCGCCCACAACATCCCGCTCGATCTGTGGCGTGCGGACGACCCATCCCTGCCGGATGATTCGATGGCCTGGCACGGTGGAGCGTTCGTGGGCGGGATCCCGCCGCGCCGCGATGAGCGCCACCTCAGCTACGAGGACGTGCACGACTACCTGGACCAGCTGCTGGCCGACATGCGGCGGGAGGACGCCGCGGAGCAGGACGATCAGTAGGGCGGCGGGCCGTACTGCTCCTCCGTGCCCTCGGTGGATTCTCCGATTTCGACATCGGTCATCGCGGTGCGATGGCGGGCGATGCGCTGCTGCACCTCGTCCCACACCTGGGTGAAGGCATCGACCACCCACGGCGTGACCATGTCGGTGTCGTCGATGGCGTCGACGGGAGGGCCCCCGCGGATCGCCCAGGACGTGGAGCCCGGGTGGAGTGTTCCGCTGGGTGGGCCCGAGGGTGACTTGGCCGGCGGATCGGAAGGTGACCTGGAGGGTGGATCGGAAGGTGACCTAGAGGGCGGATCGGAAGGTGAACTGCCCAGCGGATCAGCCGTGGCGGCACTGCGGCGCACGGGGTCGATGAGGCCGGCCGTCTTCAGCTGGTGATGACGCCAGCACAGCAGGTGCGTGTTCTCGATCGAGGTGGGACCGCCGGATGCGGGGTCGCGGTGGTCGAACTCCTCGATGTGGTCCATCTCGCTGGCCCAGGAGGTGGGCCTGGTGCAGCCGGGCACGGCGCAGGTGGGATGGCGCAGGCGCAGGTGCTCGAGCATGTCGGGCCTGGCGGTGTAGCGGTCGGCCGGCAGGGGCAGGAACGCACCGGTGCTCGGATCGGTGAGCACGCGGTACCAGGTGTTCTCCCCACCGGCGAGCTCCCGCGCCATCTCCGCGGGGATGGGGTGGATGCCGTCGAGCATGCCGGGTGCGTCCACCGCACCCAGCAGGCTGAGCGCGGGGACCGTGACGGTGATGCGGAACCGCTCACGGGGGACCTCGACCGTGCCCGTCTCCAGCACGGAACCGGTCAGAACCCGGTAGCGCAGCGCCGCGAGGGAGAGCGGCCTCGCGGTCCCGGAGACGCTGCCGTCATCGAAGGGGATCTCCTGCCCGCTCTCCAGGGCCTGACGCTGAGCTCGCTGGATCGCGCGGGCCGCGGAGTCCAGTCGGCGCCCCAGGGCGAGGATCTCCGGCGCGGGGCCGATGACCTGAAGGCAGGCGGTGCCGTCCTCATCGGGCGGGAGGATGTCCACACTGTGCTGAGGGCGTGAGCGTTGAGCGGCCTCCTGCTGATCGCTGAGCCAGCGCACCAGGGCACCGAGCTCGCGACGGAAGCGTCCCTCGTCGACCGCGAGCTCCCAGCTGGCGATGGATTCGTCGAGCTCGTGCAGTGCCGCCTCGCGCAGACCACCGGCGCGACGCAGCACGACGGTGAACCAGCGCGCCGGCAGCTCAGCGGCCTCGAGACGCGCCAGCAGTCGCGGCAGATGGGTGACGGCGGTGTGAGCATCCTCCAGCAGCCGGGATGCGTGATGGATGCTGCAGCGCAGGGCCTGAGACACCATCAGATCCGCCTCGTCGCGCAGATCCGGATCCTCCGGATCGCCGGCGGGCCAGTGACGCGCCGCGAGACGGAGCTTCGCGGCCAGCTGCCGTGACTCGGCCAGGCCCAGATCCCACAGCTCCCGGAGCTTCTCCGCCTCCGCCCCGGCCTCGTCGACGAAAGCTTCTGAAGGGAGGGTCTCCCGCGTGAGCGGACGCCCTGATCCTCGGATCCCGGGCTTGCGCGGGCGTGGCGCACCGGGGCGGGAACGCGCAGCGGCGCGACCCCGCGGCTTCGGCACGGAACCATCGCTGACCTGGGTCATCGTTCCCCCTTTCGGTGGATGTCGCGGCCGGGAATCCCTCGGCTGTGCTGATGGTCCAAGAGTAGGCGCCATCACCGACAATCGAAAGTACGTTCGAAATGTGTGGAAGGCCGTGGATAAAAGGGTGGACAATGCAGATCCGGGTTCCTCCACCATGCATGTTTTTCCACATTCTGTGGATAACGAGTCGGCCACCGAGGCCCCGCACGTATCCACAGGAGCCGGAGCCGTGCCTGCCGCCGTGCCTAGACTGCGATCCATGCCACGCAACGCACCACTGATCGCCGCCGCGCTGACCGGAGCGGGGGCCACGTCGCTCGCCGGTGGAGCCGCCCTGCTGGCCGCCCGGCAGCTCAACGGGCCCCGCCGTCCCGACCTGCCGTACACCTTCACGCCCTTCGAGCTCGGCGTGGACAGCGAGGCCGTCGACTTCACCGCGGCCGACGGGACCACTATCCGGGGATGGTGGCTCGACGCCCCTGGAGCCGAGCGCAGTGAGCACGTGGTGATCGCCAGCCACGGCTTCCGCGGCGACAAGTCGCAGATGCTGGGCATCGGCACCGGGCTGCACCGCGCCGGCGCGAGCGTGCTGCTGTTCGACTTCCGCGGCAACGGCGACTCCGATGACGGCCGGCAGTCCCTCGGGCACTACGAGCAGCAGGATCTGCGCGCCGCCATCGCATTCGCCAGGACCCGCCGGCCCGACGCCCGGATCGACCTGCTGGGCTTCTCCATGGGGGCGGCCGTGTCGATCCTGGTGGCGGCCGAGGATCCGACCGTCTCCCGCGTGGTCGCCGATTCCTCCTTCGCCGACATGCACGGCGTGGTCGCAGCAGCCGCCGCCTCGCTCAGGGTGCCGGGCGCCTTCGCGCACCTCGTGGACCTCGCCACCCGACGCCGCTACGGCTACGGCTTCTCCCAGGTGCGGCCGATCGAGGCGATCAGCCGCATCGAGCCCCGCCCCCTGCTGATGTTCCATGGCACCGAGGACTCGGTGATCCCGGTCGAGCACGCGCACCGCCTGGCGCGGGCCGCCGGAACGTCGGCACGGCTGGTGCTCACCGAGGGGGCCGACCACTGCGGTTCCTACTTCGCGGACCGCACCGGCTACATCGACCAGGTGGCACGGTTCCTGCTGGCCGACGAGGGGTGAAGCCCGGCGGGCCTTCGTGGGACCGCTCCGCGGTCCGGGCCCGCGCGATACGAAACTCTCTGGGCCGACGGGTACTGCTGCCCCAAGGTGTCCGGTCGTGAGCACGTCGGCCTCGACCGGATCTTTGTCGTCCTGCCCGACGGGAGGCCACTGCTGGACCGAACCTGTGCTCCATGGGACCCGCGCTGCACAGGAGCATGGCCAACCTGACGATCACCGTGGATGAGCAGGTGCTTCGCCGCGCCCGGATCAGGGCACTGCAGCGCGACGCGTCCGTGAACCGCTACCGTGCGGAGACGCTCGAGCGGTATGTCGGAGGCGCAGGGCAGGACTCGATCGACGAGATCATCGACGGCCTTGATCGCCCGGGCGGGCGACGCCGAGTCGCGTTCTTCTGTCGCACCCCTGTCCGATGATCCATCCATGAGCTCTCCCATGGTCCTGGCCGACCTCACGCACACGGTGCCCGCGGCGCAGTTGACCGAGGCGTGCATCCTGGCACGCGGAGTGGATCTTCTGGACCACGAGCACGGTCTCATGCCGCTCGAAGGTGTGGTCCATTCCGACCCTGATCGCGTGGTGCGCATGGGCCGGTACTGGGGGAGCCCTTTCCGATGCACGTGCGGCCACTCATACGATGGTGGCTCGGCACTGGCCCCGTTCTGTGTTCACGCTGCCGCGGTCGTGGCGCGGTGGCTCGCGGACCGCGAACCGGATCCGCAGGCAGCGATCACCAACGTGCATGACGACGCTGTGCCGTTCGCGGATCTGGAGCGTGCACGGGACGCCCTCGCGGCACGAGCATGGGAGCGTGATCCCGGCGACGAGCTCTCCATCAACGCGTACGTCGATGAGGGACTGGGGAGCATCGGCCTGGCACCGGAGGCGTACGACCTCCATGGCTGGCTCCTTCGTCATGCCACGCCGACGCAGGCCGAGAGGTGCCTGCGCGAAAGGGTCGCATCGTGGCTGGGGGAGGACGGAGAGGCAGACCTCCCTCCGGACAGCATGCATGCCGCGGTGCAGGTGTCCGACCTTCTCCAGGGCGGCATCGGGAGGGACTCGGCCGCGTCGTTCGACGCAGCTCTGCTCGCTGTCACACGAATACGATCCGGCCTCGATCAGTGGAATCAGCACGATCGTGCCTTCGGTGTCGCCATCGATCTGGCGAGCCGCCTCGTGCCCCGTGCTGCGCGACCAGGCAGTGGGCAGCCTGAACGATTCATCCGCACCGTCATCGGGCTCGAGGAGAAGCACCCGAGCCCGCAGATCCCCATCATGCCCCTGGTCATCGAGCACTGGGACCGGAGACTGTGTGAACTCGCCGCTTCGGAGGTCGAGCGGCGGATCGAGGCTCTCCTCGATCTCATCGACGTCGACCTGGCCTCGCACGAGGGCGCAGGACCCGTCCGAAGGGACACGGCTGCTCCCTTCCTCCTGGACATCGACCCGATGGGTGACGGGATCCTCGTCGACCAGCGGTTCTCCGACATCGGTCGTTCACCAGCAGAACTGGTGCATGCGCGGCTCGACAGACTCCAGCGGCTGGCTGCGGACCTGGCCTTGCGCATGCGCGATGTCGACGCGCTGGAGAAAGCCCTTCGCCGATGGAGCGGAGCCACCTTCGCCGAGTTCTTCCATCGGACCCGTCGATGGTCATCGCGGGCGCAGCTCGCAGTGACCCGGGTCGCCGTCGACCGAGGGGCGGTGGACTGGTCGGTCGATCGCCAGCCCTTGCTCGCCGAGGTCAGGGACGATCGGCACTCGTACGGGAGCAGCGAGTACGCCAGTGATGTCATCGAGATCCACGAGCGTGCTCACACCCAGGAACGGCTGAGAGTCCTCGGTGTCCACGACGTCGCGGTGGCGCTCGGCAAGAGCGGCCTCAGTGCTGATGCCCAGCGGTTCCTGCTCGACCAGTTCCGCCGTGATCCCGATCCTCGCCATGTACCGGCCTTCGTCCACTGCTGGGAGGAGGCGAATCTCCCCGCGGACCCGTTGGACGCTGCCAGGAGCGTCCTTCGAGGTGAGCGCGCCGACCCGCCGGGGTGACCACCATGACCCCGCCCACCGGCGCGTCGGTCGGTGCCCCGGACTACCCTGGAACGCATGGCTTCCGCGGACTCCCAGGACTTCGTCCACCTCCACTGTCACACCGACTACTCCCTGCTGGACGGGGCCGCGAAGATCGACAAACTGGTGGCCGAAACCGCACGTCAGGGCCAGAAGGCGATCGCCATCACGGACCACGGCTACGTGTTCGGCGCCTACGAGTTCTACCGCGAGGCCACCGCCGCGGGCATCAAGCCGATCATCGGCGTCGAGGCCTACGTGACCCCCGGCACCAGCCGACATGACCGCACCCGCGTGCAATGGGGCACCAAGCAGCAGCAGGAGGCCGGGGACGACGTCTCCGCCCGCGGTGCCTACACCCACCTCACCCTGCTCTCGCGCACCACCGAGGGCATGCACAACCTGTTCCGCCTGGCGTCGTCCGCGTCCCTGGACGGGCAGATGGGCAAGTGGCCCCGGATGGACCGGGAGATCCTCGCAAAGTACGGCAGCGGGCTGATCGCCTCCACGGGATGCCCCTCCGGTGAGATCCAGACCCGCATCCGCCTGGGCCAGTGGGACGAGGCCATCAAGGCGGCAGGCGAGTACCAGGACATCTTCGGCAAGGAGAACTACTTCGTCGAGCTGATGGACCACGGGCTCACCCTCGAGCAGCGCGTGACCAAGGACCTCATCGCCCTGTCGAAGGAGATCGGTGCGCCGCTGCTGGCCACCAACGACCTCCACTACGTCACCGAGGCCGATGCGAAGATCCAGGACGCCCTGCTGTGCATCAACTCGGGCTCCACCTTCGACACCCCCGGCCGCTTCAAGTTCGACGGCTCCGGCTACTACCTGAAGTCAGCCCAGCAGATGCGCGAGCTGTTCCGGGAGATGCCGGAGGCCTGCGACAACACCCTGCGCGTGGCCGAGATGTGCGACGTGCAGTTCACCACCACCGGTGAGGGCGCCAACTTCATGCCGGTGTTCCCCACCCCGCCCGGGGAGGACGAGCACTCCTGGTTCGTCAAGGAGGTCCAGCGGGGACTGGAGTACCGCTACCCCGGTGGCATCCCCGACGAGGTCACGCGCCGCGCGAAGTACGAGGTCGAGGTGATCACCCAGATGGGGTTCCCCGGCTACTTCCTGGTCGTCTCCGACTTCATCAAGTGGGCCAAGGAGAACGGCATCCGCGTGGGTCCGGGCCGTGGCTCCGGTGCGGGATCCATGGTCGCCTACGCCATGCGCATCACCGATCTCGACCCCCTCGAGCACGGGCTGCTGTTCGAGCGGTTCCTCAACCCCGACCGCGTCTCCATGCCCGACTTCGACGTCGACTTCGACGACCGCCGCCGCGGCGAGGTCATCGAGTACGTGGAACGCAAGTACGGCGACGACCGCGTCGCCCAGGTCATCACCTACGGCGTGATGAAGACCAAGAACTCCCTCAAGGATGCCGCTCGCGTGCTGGGCTACCCCTACGCGATGGGGGACCGTCTCTCCAAGGCGCTGCCCCCCACCGTGATGGGCAAGGACATCCCGCTGTCGGGCATCTTCGACCCCGAGCACAAGCGGTACGCGGAGGCCGGCGAGTTCCGCCGCCTCCACGACGAGGAGCCGGACGTCCAGAAGGTGTTCGACATCGCCAAGGGCGTCGAGGGCCTCACCCGAGGCTGGGGCGTGCATGCCTGCGCGGTGATCATGTCCAGCGAGCCGCTGATGGACATCATCCCGATGATGCGCCGCCCCTCCGACGGCCAGATCATCACCCAGTTCGACTACCCCACGTGCGAGACCCTGGGCCTGCTGAAGATGGACTTCCTGGGCCTGCGAAACCTCACCGTGATCTCCGATGCGCTGGTCAACATCGAGCGCAACGGAAAGACCCCGCCGGACCTGGAGACCCTGGGCTTCGAGGACCCGGCCACCTACGAGCTGATGCAGCGCGGTGACACGCTCGGGGTGTTCCAGCTGGACGGCTCCGGCATGCGCACCCTGCTGCGGCAGATGAAGCCCGACAAGTTCGGCGACATCACCGCCGTCTCGGCGCTGTACCGCCCCGGTCCGATGGGCATGGGGTCCCACACCAACTACGCGCTGCGCAAGAACGGCCTGCAGGAGATCACCCCGATCCACCCCGAGCTGGAGGAGCCGCTGGCGGAGATCCTGGGGGAGACCTACGGCGTGCTGGTCTACCAGGAGCAGGTGATGCAGACGGCGCAGAAGGTGGCCGGGTACAGCCTGGGACAGGCCGACATCCTGCGCCGCGCGATGGGCAAGAAGAAGAAGGCCGAGCTGGACAAGCAGTTCGTCTCCTTCGAGGCCGGCATGAGGGAGAAGGGCTACTCCAAGGGGGCGGTCGACGCCCTGTGGGAGACCCTGCTGCCCTTCGCCGACTACGCGTTCAACAAGTCCCACTCCGCCGCCTACGGCGTGGTCTCCTACTGGACCGCGTACCTCAAGGCGAACTACCCGACCGAGTACATGGCCGCGCTGCTCACCTCCACGCAGGAGAACCGCGACCGGCTGGGCCTGTACCTGGGTGACTGCCGGCACCGCGGCATCACGGTGCTGCCGCCGGACGTGAACGAGTCCGACATGTACTTCTCCGCCGTCGGCAGCGACATCCGCTTCGGGCTGTCCGCGATCCGCAACGTGGGCCACAACGTGGTGGAGGAGATCATCAAGGCGCGCAAGGAGAAGGGCGACTTCACCTCCTTCACCGACTTCCTGGACAAGGTCTCCCTGACGGTGTGCAACAAGCGCACCATCGAGTCCTTGATCAAGGGCGGGGCGTTCGACTCCCTGGGCGCCAACCGCCGCTCCCTGGTGCTGGTGCACGAGGACGCGGTCGACGCCGTGGTGGACGTCAAGCGCAAGGAGGCCCAGGGCCAGTACGACCTGTTCGCCGACATGTTCACCGGCGGCGGGCAGGACGGCGCCTCCTCGGGCTCCGCGGCGACCATCACCATCCCGGAGCTGCCGGAGTGGGACCGCAAGGAGAAGCTCGCCTTCGAGCGAAACATGCTGGGCCTGTACGTCTCGGACCACCCGTTGTACGGGCTCGAGCACGTGATCGCACAGAACTCGAGCACCTCCATCAGCGCGCTCGCCGACGACGGGGCCGTGGAGGACGGCGCCATGGTCACCATCGCCGGGCTGATCACCACATTGGCTCGCAAGACCACCAAGAAGGGCGACATGTGGGCGATCGCCACGGTGGAGGACCTCGAGGGCTCCATCGACTGCCTGCTGTTCCCCTCCACCTACCAGACCGTCGCCACGGAGCTCGCCGAGGACCTGGTGGTCTCCATGAAGGGCCGCGTGGACACCTCCAAGGGGATGCCCGAGCTGCGGGTGATGGAGATGACCATCCCCGACACCGGGGGAGGGCCCGACGGGCCGGTCGTGATCTCCCTGCCCTCGATGCGGGCCACCACCTCGGTCGCCGAGCAGCTGCGGGAGGTGCTCGAGGACAACCCCGGCTCCAGCGAGGTGCGCGTCAAGCTGCGCGAGCCCGGTCGGGCCACCCTGATGCAGCTGGACAAGCGACTCTCGGTGACTCCCTCGGCCGCACTGTACGCGTCCTTGAAGGCTCTGCTGGGGCCGAGCTGTCTGCAGTGATGCGGGCCCGCAGCGATGAGCGGCGCAGGGCGATGAAGGGCGCAGAGCGATGACGGGCCCGCCGCGATGACGGTGCTGCGCCTGGCCACCTACAACATCCGCCACGGGGCCGGTGCCGACGGCAGGCTCGACCTCGCGCGCACCGCAGCGACGATCGCGTCGCTGGGGGCCGATGCGGTCGGCCTGCAGGAGGTCGACGACGCCTACGGTGCCCGGTCCGGGTTCGAGGACCAGGCGTCCCGCCTCGCCGCGCGGCTGGGTGGGCAGGTGCGGTTCGGCGCGCTCATCGACCGCGACCCCGCCGAGCCGGGCGGCCGACGCCGACGGTACGGCCTGGCACTGCTGAGCCGCACCGAGATCATCGAGCACCACCTGCACCCGCTGCCCGCGGATCCCGACCGTCCCGGCCCCCGCGAGCCCCGCGGTCTGCTGACGGCGCGGGTGGCGGGTGCCGAGTCGCTCCACCTGCTGCTCACCCACCTCGACAACCGCGACCCTCGGCACCGCGCGGCGCAGGTGCGGGGCATCCTCCAGCACGCCGAGGCGCTCGACGGGCCGGCCGCACTGCTGGGCGACATGAACGCGGATCCGTCCGCACCCGAGCTCGCCCAGCTGGCCGCCGCCGGATGGCGGGATGCGGCATGGGAGGCGGCGGGCCGCAGCGCGCCCTCCCCGTGGCGCACGATCCTCACGGCCGCACTGCCTGCCGCACTGCCCTGGACGGCCCGCACGGTCCGCGCCACCCACCCCGCGCGCCTGCCGCGGCGCCGGATCGACTCGATCTGGGTGCGCGGGGATCTCGAGGTGAGAGGCCTGGAGGTGGCACCCTCGCGCGCCTCGGACCACCGTCCGGTGGTGGCGACCATCCGGGTGTGAGAGCCGCCGCACCGCTGCGCGCTGCTCCAGCAACTACGGTGGATCCATGAACGACGCCGCTGCTGAGACCCCCACCGACCATCGGATCGCCCCCGATCGCACCGCCCCTGCGGACCTGTCCGCGGACGCCTTCCTGCCCGACGCCCTGCTGGAGACGCTGCGCGAGCGTGCCGTCACCCACGACCGGGAGAACACCTTCCCCGAGCAGGACCTCGCCGACCTCCGCGACCGCGGCTACCTGCGGCTACTGGTGCCCACGGCGCTGGGCGGCCTCGGCGGGAGCCTGCTGCAGGCCTCCCGCATCCAGCGCCGGCTGGCGCAGGCCGCACCCGCCACGGCGCTGTCCATGAACATGCACCTGGTGGTCACAGGCGCGGCCCTGCACGCCCACCGACTGGGGGCCGACTCCGGGCGCGCGATCCTCGAGGACGCCGCCGACGACCGCCTGTTCGCCTTCGGCATCTCCGAAGCGGGCAACGAGGCGATGCTGTTCGACTCCTCGACCAGTGCCGAGCCCCAGGACGACGGCAGCTACCGGGTGACCGGCACCAAGATCTTCACCTCCCTGGCCCCGGTGTGGGACCGTCTGGTGGTCCACGGCCGGGACACCAGCGCCGCCGAGGACGATCCGCGCCTGGTGTTCGGGTTGCTCGAGCGCACCGATGCCGTCGAGGTCAAGGACGACTGGGACACCCACGGCATGCGTGCCTCCCAGTCCCGCACCACCCGCCTGCACCAGGCGCCCGTGACCGCCGACCGGGTGATCACCACCACCGGGGTGGGCCCCAACCAGGATCCCTTCGTGATGGGCATCTTCGGTGCCTTCGAGCTGCTGATCGCCTCGGTGTACACCGGCATCGCCGAGCGGGCGATCCAGGTGGGCGCCCAGGTCGCCACCACCCGCAGGAGCGTCACCCGCGGCATCGTCCACGCGGACGACCCCGACCTCCGCTGGCGCCTGGCGGATGCGGCCATCGGCGTGGACGGCGCCGTGCTGCAGATCGAGAAGGTGATGGCGGACCTCGACGCTCTGGGCACCGGTCAGAGCGGACCGGGCCTGACCGACCACGGACCACGCTGGTTCCTGCACTTCTCCGGCGTGAAGTCCCGCGCCAGCGAGACCGCGATCGCAGCCGTCGACCAGGTGCTGCGCGCCAGCGGCGGCTCCCACTACTTCCGCCGCAGCGAGCTGGAGCGCCTCTCGCGCGACGTGCGCGCGGCCATGTACCACCCCTCTGACGAGGAGTCGGTGCACGCCTCCTACGCGAAGGCGCTGCTGGGCGAGGTGGGATCCGAGCGCTGAGCCGCCGCGCTGCACGTCTGCGCGGCGGCGGGCCGCTCAGCCGAACAGCACCTTGGCCTCCTCCCAGCGGGCGCGGGGAACGGACTTCAGGGAGTTGATCGCCTCGGTCAGGGGCACATCGACGATCTCCGTGCCGCGCAGCGCCACCATCCGGCCGAAGCCGTTGTTGTGGACCAGGTCCACGGCGGCGGTGCCCAGGCGGGTGGCGAGCACCCGGTCGTAGCCGGTGGGCTCTCCGCCGCGCTGGATGTGGCCCAGCACCGTGGCCCGCGACTCGATGCCCAGGCGCTCCTCGATCAGGGGTGCCAGCACCTCCGCCACACCGCCGAAGCGGGGGCGGCCGAACTCGTCCAGCTCGTAGTTCATGAAGCCCTCCGGGGCGTCCTTGGGCACGTAGCCCTCCGCCACCACCACCAGCGGGGCACGACCGCGGTCCCAGGCCGACTTCACGTAGGCGCAGATCTCGTCGATCGTCAGCGGGAACTCGGGCAGGGCGATCACGTGGGCACCGGCCGCCATGCCGGAGTGCAGCGCGATCCAGCCCACCGAGCGGCCCATCACCTCGGCCACCATGCAGCGGTGGTGGGAGTCACCGGTCATGCGCAGGCGGTCCAGGGACTCGGTGGCGATCTCCACGGCGGTGTTGAAGCCGAAGGTGTAGTCGGTGGCGTCCAGGTCGTTGTCCACCGTCTTGGGGACGCCCACCACCGGGATCCCCGCCTCGTACAGCCGGTTCGCGGTGAACAGGGTGCCGTCGCCACCGATGGCGATGATGCCGTCGATGTCGTTGTCGTCCATGTGCCGACGCACGATCGCAGCGCCGTCCTCCCCGTCGTGGAAGGGGTTGGAGCGGGAAGTCCCCAGGATCGTGCCGCCGATGCGGCCGATGCCGCGCACCCGACGTCGGGGGAGGGTCATATAGTCGTTGTCGATGACACCGCGCCAGCCGTCCCTGTAGCCGATGAACTCGTCCTCGAACAGCTTGTCGCCCTTGATGACGACACCGCGGATGACCGCGTTCAGGCCCGGGCAGTCGCCCCCGGAGGTCAGGATCCCGATCTTCATGGGGTGCGCTCTCGCTTCCGTCTCGTCGACTGGTCACCGCCACTCTACGGTCGATCCGGAACGATGCCGAAGTTCAGACGTCCCGCGGCCAACGCGCGGTAACAGCCCGGTGAACAGCTCGGACATCTGCCGGGAACGC
>NZ_JAMBDS010000067.1:0-14749 GCF_025143785.1 Brachybacterium sp. p3-SID1565 | reverse complement strand
ATCGTCGATGGACCGCTCAGCGGCTCATCTCAGAGGCTCGGTGGCGCCGGCAGCCTTGCGGAATCGTGATCCCGGTCGGTCCGACTGCTTTTCGCTTCGTCGTCCCGGCGCGAGTCACTACTTTAGCAGTTCGTCGCGGCCGTTTCAACTCCGCTCCGTGTGGTCTGCGTCTCTCCCAGTTCGCTGTGCGACCTGCTCGATCCGCTGACCCGCGGCTGATCCCTGAGGATCAGATCCCCGCTGCGGTGACCCCGTTCCGCTTCGCTGATCCGTGGTGGAACCTCTCGGCTTCCCGGCGTCGTCCTCGCGGCGACAAGGGAAGACATTACGGGGCCACGAGGTGGCCGTCAAACCCGCTTCGACATCCTCTGTTCACCCTCCGGCAACACCATCTTCCCAGGTCAGGATGCTTTTCCAAGCCCCTACGAGCCGCCTGGGGGTCGAATGTGACCTGTACTTGTTAGGGGTGTCACCCGAAGGCTTCGGCAGCCAGGTGCGAGCCTCAGGCAACCAGGCGCACCATGGCCGCCGTCTTCCTGCCACGGCGCAGCAGGAGGTGCCCTCCGGGAAGGGACGTCAAGGAACCCAGCTCCCCCGCGAGGTCATCGGCGGTGAGCTTCTCGCCGTTCACGGACAGCCCACCTTCCTCTGCCGCTCGCCGGGCCGCGCCCTTCGAGGCCACGATCCCCGCGGCCACGAAGGCGTCCACCAGCGGCGTGCTCGAGGTGAGCTCGGCGCCGGGGAGCTCGCCGGCGATGGCGCGGATCGTGGGTTCGTCCAGCTCCCGGACGTCTCCCTTGCCGAACAGCACGCCGGCAGCGGCTTTCGCCTGGGCTGTGGCCTGCTCACCGTGCACCAGGGTGGTGAGATCGTCGGCGAGGGCGTGCTGCGCGCGTCGCTGGTGGGAGGCCTCCAGGGTCGCGGTCTCGAGCTCCGCGAGCTCATCCTTGCCGCGGAAGGTGAAGTACCGCAGGTAGTTCATGACGTCGGAGTCGGCGGCGTTCAGCCAGAACTGGTGGAAGGCGTACGGGCTGGTGAGCTCCGCATCCAGCCACACGGACCCGCCCTCGCTCTTGCCGAACTTCGTGCCGTCGGCCTTGGTGACCAGTGGCGTGGTCATCGCGTGCACGTCACGCCCCTCCACCTTGTGGATCAGGTCGACTCCCGAGAGCAGGTTGCCCCACTGGTCGTTCCCCCCGTACTGGAGGGTGACGCCGTGGCGCCGATGCAGCTCCAGGTAGTCGATGCCCTGCAACACCTGGTAGCTGAACTCGGTGTAGCTGATCCCCTCATCGCTGGCCAATCGCCTGGCCACCGTGTCCTTGGCCAGCATGGTGCCCATGCGGAAGTGCTTGCCCATGTCCCGCAGGAACTCCAGTGCGCCCAGGCCTCCGATCCAGTCGAGGTTGTTCACCATCGTCACCCCGAACTCGCCCTCCAGATCGAGGAAGCGGGAGATCTGGTCGCGCAGGTTCTCGACCCATCCCGCCACCACCGTGGCGTCGTTCAGCACCCGCTCACCGGACATCCGAGGATCCCCGATCAGACCGGTCGCCCCGCCCACCAAGGCGATGGGTCGGTGACCGGCGAGCTGGAAGCGGCGCATGGTGAGCACCTGGGTCAGATGCCCCACGTGCAAGGACGAAGCAGTCGGGTCGAACCCGCAATAGAGGGAGACCGGTCCATCGGCCAGAGCGCTTCCGAGCGCCTCGCGCCCGGTGGTCTGCACGACGAGTCCTCGCCAGTCGAGGTCGTCCAGGACGGTCTGCATCAGGGGTGTTCCTTCCGAAGTACGACGGGGCCGGCCCCATGATCGGGACCGGCCCCATTGTGGCAGGAGGTGGAGACCTCCCCCAGCGATTTCCGTCAGACGGACCGCTCCAGCGGCCCGGTCCTGTCAGCGAGCTCCTGGATCCGGGACTGCGCCGACGCGATCTGCTCGCGCACGCGCGCGGGTGCGGTGCCTCCCTTGCCGTCGCGGGAGGCGACGGAACCGGCGGCGGTGAGCACCTCGTGAACTTCCGGTCGCAGGTGCTCGGAGATCCCTGCCAGGTCCTCGGCGCTCAGATCGGCCAGTTCGATCCCGCGCTGCTCGCACACGCGCACGCAGGAGCCCGCGATCTCATGGGCGCTGCGGAACGGGACGCCCTGACGCACCAGCCACTCGGCGATGTCCGTGGCCAGGGAGAAGCCCTGCGGTGCCATCAGCTCCATGCGGTCGGTGTGGAAGGTGAGGGTGGCGACCATGCCGGTGATCGCCGGCAGCAGCAGGTCCAGGGTGTCCACCTGGTCGAACACAGGCTCCTTGTCCTCCTGCAGGTCCCTGTTGTAGGCCAGCGGAAGGGCCTTCAGGGTGGCCAGCAGTCCGGTGAGATCGCCGATCACCCGGCCCGCCTTGCCGCGCGTGAGCTCGGGGATGTCGGGGTTCTTCTTCTGCGGCATGATCGAGGACCCGGTGGAGAAGGAGTCGTCGAGCGTCACGTAGGAGAACTCCTTCGTGTTCCACACGATGATCTCCTCGGCCATCCGCGAGAGGTCGATCGCGACCATCGCGCAGACGAAGGCGAACTCGGCCACCAGGTCCCTCGAGGCGGTGCCGTCGATCGAGTTCTCCACTGAGTCCGAGAACCCCAGGTCCGCCGCGACGGCCTGAGGGTCCAGCCCCAGCGAGGAGCCGGCGAGGGCACCGGAGCCGTAGGCGGAGGCGTCCAGCCGGCCGTCGAGGTCGCAGAACCGCTCCACGTCCCGCAGCAGGGGCCACACGTGCGCCATCAGGTGGTGGGCCAGCAGCACGGGCTGGGCGTGCTGGAGGTGCGTGCGACCGGGGAGGATCGCCTCCCCCGCCTGCTCGGCGCGGTCGGTGATCACCTGTGCCAGTGCCAGCACCTGCTGGGACAGCGACCGCACCTGGTCCCGCAGGTACATGCGGATCATGGTGGCGATCTGGTCGTTGCGGGACCGCCCGGCCCGCAGCTTCCCGCCCAGCTCGGTCCCGGCCCGCTCGATCAGGCCGCGCTCGAGCGCCGTGTGCACGTCCTCGTCGTCCGCCGCGGCCGTGAAGGCCCCGGAGGCGACGTCATCACGCAGCCGCACCAGCGCCTCGTCCATGCCGGCCAGCTCGTCGTCGTCCAGCAGCCCGGCGGCGTGCAGCACCCGGGCGTGGGCCCGGGAGCCGGCCACGTCGTACGGCGCCAGGCGCCAGTCGAAGTGAGTGGAGACGGACAGCGCCGCGAGGGCTGCCGACGGGCCGGAGCCGAAGCGGCCTCCCCACAGGGCCAGCCGCTCGGAGGCCGGGCCCTCGCTCGCGCCCTGACCGCCGGGCTGCTGCGGGGCTCCCGGGGAGATCATGCGTCCTCCTGCTGCGCTGCCTGACCGAGGTCCTCCCCGTTGCCGTGGGCGACGTCGCGAGCGGCGGCCTGCTTGGCGGCCAGGCCGTAGATCTCGATGAAGCCCTTGGCGTGGGACTGGTCGAATGCATCGCCCTCGTCGTACGTGGCCAGGTTGAAGTCGTACAGGCCGGTATCGGACCGACGCCCGGTGACCTGGGCGCGACCGCCGTGCAGGATCATCCGGATGTCCCCGTTGACGTAGCGCTGGGTGTCGTCGATGAAGACGTCCAGGGACTTCTTCAGCGGGCTGAACCACTGGCCGTCGTAGACCAGCTCGGTCCAGCGGTCGCTCACGGAACGCTTGAAGCGCGCCTGCTCGCGCTCCAGGGTGACCCGTTCGAGCTCCTGGTGGGCGGCGATCAGCGCCATGGCTCCCGGGGCCTCGTACACCTCCCGCGACTTGATGCCCACCAGGCGGTCCTCGACGATGTCGATCCGGCCCACGCCCTGGGCGCCGGCGCGGCGGTTCATCTCCTGGATCGCCTCCAGCGGGGTGACGGGGCGAGCGTCGATCGCCACCGGGATGCCGTCCGCGAAGGAGATGGTGACTTCGTCGGCCACCGGCGGGAAGGAGGGATCGTCGGTGTAGGCGTAGACGTCCTTGGTGGGCTCGTTCCAGATGTCCTCGAGGTAGCCGGTCTCGATGGCGCGCCCCCACACGTTCTGGTCGATCGAGAAGGGGTTGTGCTTGGTGGTGGCGATGGGCAGGCCCTTGCGCTCGGCGTATTCGATGGCCTTGTCGCGGGTCAGTGCCAGGTCGCGCACGGGGGCGATGCACTTGAGCTCGGGGGCGAGGGAGGTGATGGAGACCTCGAATCGCACCTGGTCGTTGCCCTTGCCGGTGCAGCCATGGGCGACCGTGCTGGCGCCGTGCTTCTTGGCGGCGGCCACCAGATGCTTGGTGATCACGGGGCGCGAGATGGCCGAGACCACCGGGTAGGCGTCCATGTACAGCGCGTTGGCCTTGAGCGCCGGCATGCAGTACTCGGAGGCGAACTCGTCGCGGGCGTCGGCCACCACGGCCTCCACGGCGCCGCAGTCCAGGGCGCGCTGGCGGATGACCTCGAGGTCCTCTCCGCCCTGGCCGACGTCCACCGCGCAGGCGATGACCTCGGCGCCGGTGGCGTCGTGGATCCAGCCGATGGCCACGGAAGTGTCGAGTCCGCCGGAGTAGGCGAGGACGATGCGTTCGGTCACGGGTGCTCCTTGACGTGGTTTGTTCAGGGTTCAGGATGCGGCATGGCGGGGCCCACCGCAGAACTGGGATCAGGCGGGGGTGACGTGCTCGTCATCGGGCGGCGCCTGCTGGTCCAGCTCGGCCGCCTCGGTCTCGGTGGCGGCCTCACGCCGGCCGTCGGCCAGATCCAGCAGGCGGGCTGCGAGGCGGTCCCCGCCCGCGGGGTCCCGGGAGATCAGCAGGACGGTGTCGTCACCGGCGACCGTCCCGATCATGTCCGGCACGACGGACCGGTCCAGCGCCGAGGCCAGGTACTGCGCTGCCCCGGGTGGGGTGCGCACGACGACCAGGTTGCCACTGGCCTCCGCGGAGACGAGCAGTCCTTCGGCCAGGCGGGGCAGGCGGGCCTGGAGCAGCTCGCTCTCACCGTGGCCGTGGTCGGTCCGCGGAGCACTGCCGTCCGGCGGCACCCGGTACACGAGGGCCCCGTGCGCACCGCGCACCTTCTCGGCCTGGAGCTCCACCAGATCGCGCGACAGGGTCGCCTGGGTGACCTCCATTCCCTCCTGGGCGAGCAGTCGTGCCAGCTGCGCCTGGGAGACGACCTCCTGGCCGCGGACGATGGAGACGATCTGCTGCTGGCGGGCGGTCTTGGTCTGGGCCAGGGCTCGTCGATGCTGTTCGCTCATCGCCCGGCCCCCAGCACCAGGGCGTGCGACGCGGTGCTCTCGTCGGGATGGTGCAGCAGCCACGTGATCAGCGCCTTCTGCGCATGCAGCCGGTTCTCGGCCTCGTCCCAGACCCGTGAACGCGGGCCGTCGATCACCGAGGCGGCCACCTCCTTGTCCCGGTAGGCGGGCAGGCAGTGCAGGAAGATTCCGCTGCCGTCGCCGTCGGCACCGCTGAGGTCCATCAGCTCCTCGGTCACCTGGTAGCGCGAGAAGGTGGCCTCGCCGCGGCCGTCCTGTCCTTCCTGGCCCATGGACACCCAGGTGTCGGTGATGACCGCGTTCACGCCCGCCGTGGCCTCCCGCGGATCCTCGGTCACCGTCACCGAGCCGCCGGTGGTGGCCGCGATCTCGCAGGCCCGTTCGAGGATGCCCTTCTCGGGTCGATGACTGGCAGGGGCGGCGATCCGCACGTCCATCCCGGCGGTGACCCCGCCCAGCAGGTAGGAGTGGGCCATGTTGTTGGCGCCGTCCCCCAGGTAGGCCAGGGACCGACCGGCCAGCGCCGCGTCCCCGTCGGCCAGCCCCCCGCAGTGCTCGGCGATGGTCTGCAGGTCGGCGAGGATCTGGCAGGGGTGGAACTCGTCGGTGAGGGCGTTGATCACCGGGACCGTCGCGTGGGCGGCCATCTCCGCGATGCGCTCCTGACCGAAGGTGCGCCACACGATCGTCGAGACCATGCGCGTGAGCACACCGGTCGTATCGGCGATGGACTCTCCTCGAGCCAGCTGGCTGACGGCCGCCTCGAGCACCAGGGGGCTACCACCCAGCTCCGACACACCGGTGGCGAAGGAGAGGCGGGTCCGGGTGGAGGACTTGTCGAACAGGATCGCGACGGAGCGCGGGCCCGCCAGGGGCTTCTCGGCGAAGCGATCGCGCTTCAGGGCAGCAGCGAGCTCGAGGACCTCCTTCTGCTCGGCAGGGCTCAGGTCGTCGTCGCGCAGGAAGTGACGGGGCATCTCAGGCTCCTTCGGTGGCGCTTGCGGTCGTGGTGTCGAGCAGTCCGGGCAGGGCGGCGGTGAAGCTCGCGAGCTCCTCCGCCGTGATGATCAGCGGTGGGGCGATCCGCAGCGTGGTGGGGTTGGGGGCGTTGACGATGAACCCGGCCTCCAGCGCGGCTGCGGCCAGCTGGGCGGCGATGGGCTCGCTCAGCCCGATGCCGCGCAGCAGCCCGGCACCGCGCACCTCGGTGATGCGGTCGTCGCCGAGCGCGGTCACGGCCTGGGCGAAGGCGTCGCCGACGGTGCGCACGTGCTCCAGCACCGCGTCCTCGGCGATGGTGCCCAGGACGGCGAGGGCCACGGCGGCGGCCAGCGGGTTGCCGCCGAAGGTCGTGCCGTGCTGCCCAGCGGTGAGCAGATCGCGCGTCTCGGGCCCGAAGGCGATCAGCGCCCCGATGGGGAACCCGCCTCCCAGGCCCTTCGCGAGCGTCATCACGTCGGGGGTCACGCCCTGGGTGGCCTGGTGGGCGAACCAGTGGCCGGTGCGGGCGATGCCCGACTGCACCTCGTCCAGGATCAGCAGGGTGCCGTGCTCGCGCGTGAGCCTGCGCAGCGCCTGCAGGTAGGCGGGCTGCAGGGGGCGCACGCCTGCCTCGCCCTGGATCGGTTCGGCGAACACTGCGGCCACGTCCCCCGGGGCGAGGGCGGCGGCGAGGGCGTCCTCGTCGTTCGCGGGGAGGAACTCGACGCCTCCGGGGAGGGGTTCGAAGGGGGCGCGGTAGGCCACCTTGGAGGTGAGCGCGAGCGCTCCCATGGTGCGGCCGTGGAAGGAGTCGGCGAGGGCGAGGATGCGGGGGCGCCGCGGGCCACCGTGGCGGCGGGCGATCTTGAAGGCGGCCTCGTTCGCCTCGGTGCCGGAGTTGGCGAAGAACACGCCGGATCCCTCGGGGGCCTGGGCGAGGCGCAGCAGGGTCTCGGCGAGCTCGATCTGCGGGGGCGTGGCGAAGAAGTTGGAGACGTGGGCCAGGTTCTCGGCCTGCTTGGACAGGGCGGAGGTGATCGAGGGGTGGCCGTGGCCCAGGGTGTTGACCGCGATGCCGCCCAGCAGGTCGAGGTAGCGGGTTCCCCGCTCGTCCCAGACGTGCACACCCTTCCCGCGCACCAGCACCCTCTGGGGGGTACCGAACACCGGGATCATGGACTGTGCGTAGCGCGTGCCGTAGCCGGTCTGCGTCCCGTGCTCAGACATAGTCGTCCCTCCTGACCATGGTTCCGATCCCCTTGGTCGTGAAGACCTCCAGCAGCACCGCGTGCTCGATGCGGCCATCGATCATGGCGGCGGTGCGCACCCCGGCGTCCACGGCCCCCAGCAGTGCCTCGGCCTTGGGGATCATGCCCTCGGTGAGCTCGGGGAGCATCGCGCGCAGCTCACTGGCCGCGATCTCGGGGATCAGCGAATCGCGGTCCGGCCAGTCGCGGTACAGGCCCTCCACATCGGTGAGCATCACCAGCTTCTCTGCGTCCAGGCCCTGGGCGATGGCTGCCGCGGCGAGATCGGCGTTGATGTTGAGGACCTCGCCGGTGAGGTTCCCGTCCTCGTCCACCTCGGGTGCGATCGAGGAGATCACGGGGATGCGGCCGGCCTCCAGCAGGTCGCTGATCGACTCGATGCGCACGCCGTCCACGGCTCCCACGTGGCCCAGGTCGATGTCCTCGCCGTCCACGACGGTGCCGCGGCGTTTGGCGGTGAACAGGTGCGCGTCCTCCCCGGACATGCCCACGGCGTAGGGGCCGTGCTGGTTGATGAGGCCGACGAGCTCGCGGCCCACCTGGCCCACCAGCACCATGCGCACGATGTCCATGGTGTCGGCGTCGGTCACGCGCATGCCGCCGCGGAAGGTGGAGTCGATCCCGACCCGTTCCAGCATGGCGCTGATCTGGGGTCCACCGCCGTGGACCACGACCACGTGGATGCCGGCCAGGTGCATGAAGACCATGTCGGCGGCGAAGGCGCGGCGCAGCTCGTCGTCGACCATGGCGTTGCCGCCGTACTTGATCACCACGATCCTGCCGCGGAAGCGCTGCATCCAGGGCAGGGCCTCGATCAGCACGGCCGACTTGCTGCGGGCCTCGAGGCGGGCGGCGTCGAGCTGGGCGAGGGGGTTCTTGCCCACCAGGGTCTCGGCGGGCCGGCTCGGGTCGGGGGTGGTCACGCTCATGAGGAGTAGGCGCTGTTCTCTTCGACGTACTCGTGGGTGAGGTCGTTGGTCCAGATGTCGCCGGTGGCGGTGCCGGCACCGAGGTCCACTTCGATGAGGGTCTCGCGGGGGGTCATGTCGACCTCGGAGCGGTCGCGGTGGGCTCCGCCGGAGCGGCACACCTCCACCCCGTTGACGCTCACGGAGAGGTCCTCGACGGCGAAGGGGGCGACGTCCTCGGGGACGCAGCCGGCGGCGGCGACGATCCTGCCCCAGTTGGGGTCATTGCCGTACACGGCGGTCTTGACCAGGTTGGAGCGGGCGATCTCCCGGGCCACGGCCAGGGCGGCCTGCTCGGTGCTGGCCGAGCGCACGATCACGTGCACGTCGTGGGCGGCTCCTTCGGCGTCGGCCACCAGCTGCCGGGCGAGGTCGGCCGAGACCTGCCGAACGGCCTCGGCGAGCTCCTCGGCCCGCGGGGTGATGCCACTGGCACCTGAGGCCAGCAGGATCACGGTGTCGTTGGTGGACATGCAGGCATCGGAGTCGACGCGGTCGAAGGTGGTGGCGGTGGCCGCGCGCAGCACGGACCCGGCGGTGGCGGGGTCGATGTCGGCGTCGGTGGTCAGCACCACCAGCATGGTGGCCAGCTGGGGCGCGAGCATCCCGGCGCCCTTGGCCATGCCGCCCACCACCACGCCGGAGGACGTGGTCGCGGAGGCGGTCTTGGGCACGCTGTCGGTGGTCATGATGGCGCGCGAGGCGGCCTCATCGGTCTCGGCTCCCACGGCGAGCGCGGCCGCCGCGGTGTCGATCCCGCCCAGCACCGCGTCCATCGGCAGGCGCTCACCGATCAGGCCGGTGGAGCACACCAGCACGTCCTGGGCTGAGATGCCGAGCTGCTGGGCGGTGTGCTCGGCGGTGCGGTGGGTGTCGGCGAAGCCCTCCGGGCCGGTGCAGGCATTGGCACCGCCGGAGTTGAGCACCACGGCGCGGGACCGACCATCGGCGATGGCCTGGCGGGACCAGAGCACGGGGGCGGCCTGGACGCGGTTCGCGGTGAACACGGCCGCGGCGGTGTCCCGCGGGCCGTCGTTGACGACGAGGGCGAGATCCAGGGCACCGGTGGCCTTGATCCCGGCGGCCGCTGCGGCGGCGCGGAATCCGCGGGGGCGGGTGATGGTCATGGCTGTCTCCGGGGGCTGTTGGGAGGCGGGAAGTGAGCGGAGGCTGGTGCGGGGGCTGCCGGCTCAGGGGGCGAGCGCGGTTCGGCTCAGCCCGGTTCGCTCCGGGAGGCCCAGGGCGAGGTTGAGGGACTGCAGGGCGGCCCCGGCGGTGCCCTTGACCAGGTTGTCGAGGGCGGCGATCACCGTGGCCTGGCCGCTGCGACGATCCACCGTCGCGCCGATGCGCACCGTGTTGGCGCCGGTGA
This sequence comes from Brachybacterium sp. p3-SID1565, assembly GCF_025143785.1. NCBI lineage: Bacteria > Bacillati > Actinomycetota > Actinomycetes > Micrococcales > Dermabacteraceae > Brachybacterium > Brachybacterium sp. p3-SID1565. The sequence continues at coordinate 4,884 of NZ_JAMBDS010000067.1, read as the reverse complement.
CCTGGCCGGTGGTGGGCATCCGGCCCTCCGGCAGGACGGCGAGGAAGTGCTCCTGGCCGTAGTCGGCCCCGAGTGCCTCCAGCAGGTCCGCGGTGGTGGTGCCGGGATCGACGGGGGCATTGATCACCGCGAGGATGCCGCGGCTCATGGGCACCAGCACGGGGGTGAAGGTCAGTCGCAGTTCGCCCTCGGCACCGGCCCGGCGCAGGTTCTGCAGGATCTCGGGCACGTGCCGGTGGGAGCCTCCCACGGCATAGGGCGACGCGGATCCTTGCGCCTCGCTGAACAGCAGGTGCTGCTTGGCGGTGCGGCCCGCACCGGAGTAGCCGACGGGGAGCACGGCGCCGAGTGCGCCGCCGTCGATGAGTCCTCTGCGCACCAGGGGCGCGACCCCGAGGGTGACGGCGGTGGCGTTGCAGCCGGGCACGGCGATCTCGCGAGTCCCGCGCAGCAGCTCGCGCTGACGCGTGCCGTCGGCGAGGGGCAGCTCCGGCATGCCGTAGGTCCAGGTGCCGGAGTGCTCGCTGCCGTAGTAGTCCTCCCAGTCCTGGGCGCTCTCCAGGCGGTGGTCCGCCCCGAGGTCGAGCACGAGCACCTGCGGATCCACCTGCCGCAGCTGGGCGGCGATGTGTCCGGACTGCCCGTGGGGCAGGGCGAGGACCACGGCGTCATGTCCGCACAGGTTCTCGACCGTGGTCTCCTGGAGCACCGGGTCGTGCCCGAGGTCCACGTGCGGGGCGACCTCGCTCAGCTGCTTGCCTGCACTGGAGTGCGCGGCCACCGTGGCAACCTGGACCCCGCGGTGCCCGGCCAGCAGGCGCAGCGTCTCGCCCCCGGCGTATCCGGAGGCGCCGACGACCGCGATGCGGGGCAGGGACTGCGTGACAGACATGGCGAAAGTCTATACATGGCCGTGCATGATCAGCCAACTCGGCTGTGGTGCACACCTCGTACGGGCGGGGGGCCTCGTCGGTAACGGTTTCGACACGGACGCCCCTCGAAGGGGCCCCTCGGGTTGCACAGTGCCCACCTGGAGCGGTTAAGCTCTTGGTTCAGCGGTTAAGTAGGTGCCGTAGACACTCACGCTCGCAGCACGCCTCCTACGGCGTCCTCCACCGCGCGGATGCAGCGCTCGCGGGCCGCACCGATCTGCTCGCCGGTGAGGGTGCCGTCCTCGGAGCGCAGCCGCACCGCGAAGGCAAGCGACTTCTTGCCCTCGCCGATCTGCTCGCCGGTGTACACGTCGAACAGGCGCACGCTCTCGGCGAGATCTCCGATGCCCACCACGATCGCGGCCTCGACGGCCGAGGCGGGCACGTCCTGATCGACCACGAAGGCGAAGTCCTCCTTGGCCGGGGGGAACGTGGGCACCGGTACGGCCTCGACCACCGCGGGGGCCGCCGCGATCACGGCCTCCAGGTCCAGTTCGAGGGCGCTGCTGCGGGCGGGAAGGGAGTACGCCTTGATCACTGCGGGGTGCAGCTCTCCAGCATGCCCCACGACGGTCTGCTCGCCATCGGCGCCCTGGACGGTCAGCTCGGCGGTGCGGCCGGGGTGGAAGGGCGCGTGCTCGGCCCGACGCACCTCGAGGTGCGCCCCCACGGAGGCGGCGACACGGTGCGCGAGGTCGATGGCGTCAGCCCACCCCCAGGCGGGTGCCTCCCCCATCCAGGATCCGGGGCCGCTGGCTCCGCCGATCACGACCGCCAGGCGCCGGGTCTGTGCGGGCAGGGCGTCCTGCACGGCGGCGAGCTCCTCGTCCGAGGGTCGCTGCGCGGCCGAGGGCACGGGCGAGACACCGGCCTCGCCGCGGGAGAGCGACACCGACCCCACCTGGAAGATGGCCACGCTCTCCTCACCGCGGCCCAGGTTGCGGCGCGCCACCGGCAGCAGGGTCTGCAGCAGGGCGGTGCGCATCAGCGGCTCGTCGTCGGCCAGGGGGTTCAGCAGGCGCACGGCGCGGCGGCGCTCGTCCTCCGCGTCGTAGCGCAGCTGGTCGAACACGCCCACGCCGATGAACGGGTAGGAGGCGACCTCCGTGAGGCCCGCCTCGGCCAGCGCCCGCCCGGCGTTACGGCGGCCCCGCTGGGAACGGGTGAGCCCGCGACCACCGGGGGCGGTGGGCAGGACGGAGGGGATCTGGTCGTATCCGACCAGCCGCGCGATCTCCTCGACGAGGTCCTCACGGACCACCAGATCGGGGCGCCAGCTGGGCGGGGTGACGCGCAGCATGTCGTCGCTGCCGCCCGTCGGGGCGCCGGCCTCCTCGACGGTGCAGCCGATCATCTCGAGGCTGCTGCGCACCTGCTCGGGGGTGTAGGCCACGCCCACGACGCGCTCGGCGTCCGCGATCGGGAAGTCGATCGCGGAGGGCTCGGTGATGGTGCCCTCGTCGGTGACGCGGTGGTCGATCTCGCCGCCGCCGTACTGGACGATCAGCTCGGCGGCACGCTGGGCGGCCACCAGCGGCAGGTGCGGGTCCACACCGCGCTCGAAGCGCTTGGAGGCCTCCGAGGGCAGGCGGTGGCGGCGGGCGGTGCGCGCCACGGTGATCTGCTGGAACGTGGCGGCCTCGAGGATCACGTTGCGGGTGGCATCGGTGACTTCCGTCTCCGCCCCGCCCATCACCCCGGCCAGGCCCAGCACACGATCCCCCTCTGGTCCGCCGCAGTCGGTGATCAGCAGGTCCTCGGCATCCAGGGTGCGCTCGACATCGTCCAGCGTGGTCAGCTTCTCACCCGCCCGGGCACGGCGAACGATGATCGGGGCGACCACCTTCTCCGCGTCGTAGGCGTGCAGGGGCTGGCCCAGATCCAGCATCACGTAGTTGGTGACGTCGACGATCAGGGAGATGGGGCGCATCCCGGCCTGGGTGAGGCGACGGCTCATCCAGCGCGGCGTGGGGGCGGTGGCGTCGGTGCCGCGAACCTCGAGGGTCACGAACCGGGTGCAGCCCTCGCCGCCCCGCAGCGGGGCATCGTCCCGCAGCTGCACCGGCACCCCGCCGCGGGTGCCCTCCGGCGCGTCGACGGTGGTCACAGGGTCCACGAACGCACCGCCCGTGGCGTGGGAGTACTCGCGGGCCACGCCGCGCAGGGAGAAGCAGTAGCCGCGATCCGGGGTCACGTTGATCTCGACGGTCTCGTCGCCGAGTCCCAGCAGGGCGATGGCGTCGTCACCGGGCTCACCGGTCAGGCCCGCACCGAGACCGCGACCCAGCACGATGATGCCGTCCTCGCCCTCCGGGTCCGCGCCCAGGCCCAGCTCCTCGCCGGAGCAGATCATGCCGTCGGAGGTGTGGCCGTAGGTCTTCCTGGCCGCGATGGCGAAGTCGCCCGGCAGCACGGTGCCGGGCAGGGACACCACCACCAGGTCGCCCACCTCGAAGTTGTGGGCACCGCAGACGATGCCGCGGGAGGGCTGCTCCGGGCCGGGCTGAGGGTCCTTGGGATCGTCGGCGGCCACGTTGTGCTCGGGGCCCACGTCCACCCGGCACCAGTTGATGGTCTTGCCGTTCTTCTGCGGCTCCTTCTCGAGGGCGAGCACGCGGCCCACCACGAGCGGTCCGGTCACCTGGGCGCCGTGGATGGCCTCCTCCTCGAGGCCGACGGAGACGAGATCGGCGGCGACCGATTCGGCGCCGGCCCCCTCGCGCAGGGTGACGTGCTCGGCGAGCCAGGTCAGCGGGATGCGGGGCATCTCAGATCTCCGTTCCGTAGTGCTGGGAGAAGCGGACGTCGCCCTCCACCATGTCGCGCATGTCCTCCACCCCGTTGCGCAGCATCAAGATGCGCTCGATGCCCAGGCCGAAGGCGAAGCCCTGGTACTGCTCGGGATCAACGCCGCAAGCGCGCAGCACGGCGGGGTTGACCATCCCGCAGCCGCCCATCTCGATCCATCCGGTGCCGCCGCACACCCGGCAGGCGGGATCCGCGTCGTGGTCCAGGCCGTGGCGGGCCTCGCAGGAGAAGCAGCGGAAGTCCATCTCCGCGCTGGGCTCGGTGAAGGGGAAGAAGCTGGGGCGCAGGCGCGTGATCGGCTCACCGCCGAACAGCTCCCTGGCCAGGGTGTCCAGGGTGCCCACCAGGTGGGCCATGGTGAGGTCCTTGTCGATCGCGAGGCCCTCCACCTGGTGGAACACCGGGGTGTGGGTGGCATCGAGCTCATCGGTGCGGAACACCTCGCCCGGGCACACGATGTACAGCGGCACGCCGCGCTCCAGCAGGGAGCGGGCCTGCACCGGGGAGGTGTGGGTGCGCAGGATCTGCCCGCTGCCCTCGCCGCCGTCCGGTCCGGCCACGTAGAAGGTGTCCTGCATCTGGCGGGCCGGGTGGTCCACATCGAAGTTCAGGGCGTCGAAGTTGAACCACTCCGCCTCGATCTCCGGGCCCTCCGCGACCTCCCAGCCCATCCCCACGAAGACGTCGCTGATGCGGTCGGTCAGGGTGGTCAGAGGATGCGTCGCCCCGCGGGGCCGGCGGTCCACCGGGAGGGTGACGTCGACCGTCTCCGCAGCCAGCGCGGCCTCCTCCTCGGCAGCGGCCAACTCGCCCTGCCGCTGCCCGATGGCCTTCTGCACGCGCCCCTTGCCCTGCCCCACCAGCTTGCCGGCCGCGGCCTTCTGGTCCTTGGGCAGGTCCTTGATGGAACGGTTCGCAGTGGCCAGCACGGAGGAGTCCCCGGTGTGGTCGATGCGCACCTGCTTCAGCTCGGCGGTGCTGCGCGCCGCGGCGACGGCGGCGAGCGCTGCGTCGACGGCAGCACCGATGGTGGCTTCGTCGATCACGGGCGCCTCGGAGGCGGGGGATGTTTCGGACACGGGTATCGCTTTCGTCCGGCGGGCACGGGAACGCCCGCGTCGGGCGCGGGCACCGCTGTCCATTC
>NZ_JAMBDS010000066.1:0-15030 GCF_025143785.1 Brachybacterium sp. p3-SID1565 | reverse complement strand
ACCAACCACCACCGCACCACACCCCCACCCTTCTGAAGGCACCACGGGCATCGTCAGCCAGCCGAACACGGCGGCCGAACGCACCAGGATCAGTCGAAGTGATCGAACCCCGCACCCGCGATCGGTTCGCCGTCAAGCAGCACCCGCGGCCCGTCGCTGTCCCCGTAGCCGGAGTGCCCCTGCTCGGCGCGGGACAGCACACGACCGATGGGGCGGAACCCCTCGGGCACCTCCCCCTCGCCGAAGGCAGCCAGCATGGCGTGCTCCTCCCCGCCGTGCAGCACCCACTCCCACGCGTCTGCCCCCAGGCAGTCCGCCACGGGGCGCAGAGCGTCGACATCCGGAGCCAGCAGATCGGAGGCCAGGTCCACCAGCACGCCGGAGGCCGCCGCGATACGGCTCCCGTCGCGTACCAGCCCGTCGGAGAGATCCATCATCGCGTGCGCCGTGCGCCCCGTCGTCCATCCGAGCGAGAGATCCGGATCCGGGGCGTTGTGCCAGCCCACCATCTCCCTCAGCTCCTCAGCGAGCTCCGGGTCGAGACCCGGATCCACCAGCACCACACCGGTCGGGTCCATCTCCACCCTGTCGGACAGCACCCCGGTCAGACCCGCTGCGGAGCGCCCGAGCAACGGAGCACCGATCGCGATCACATCCCCGGGCCGGGCCCCGCTGCGCAGCACAGGCTCCTCGCCGTGCTCGAGGGCCCCGACGGCAGTGATGGTGAGAGTGCACTGATCAGCTCGCCCCAAGTCCCCACCCACCAGCTGAGCGCCGTCCCGGGCCGCCCGTCGGGTGAGACCGATCGTGACCTGTTCGAACCACTCGACCGGCGTGTCCTCCGGGGTGGAGACGGCAGACACCAGCGCCAGAGGTCGGGCGCCCATCGCCGCTACATCAGCCATGTTCTGCACTGCAGTCTTGTGACCGATCCAGGCCGGAGTCGTGGCATGGGTCAGGAAGTCATACCCCTCGACCATGCTGTCGGTGGTGATCACCATCCGCGACGAGGGAAGGGAGAGCACTGCCGCATCGTCACCAGGCCCCACCTCGATGCTCGCAGCCCCTCCAGGACCACCGGGAGGCAGGTGCGACAGAAGGCGGGCGAGGATCCCGGCCTCACCGGGGCGCGCTTGGTCTCTCATCCTCCCAGTGTGCCGGAGCGGACGCGCAACTGTGACGCAGGGGATTCACGATCAGCTCCAGCGGTAGGCTCGACGGGTGCCCCGCCGACCGCCCGCTGCCCGACGCCCCCCTCTCCGAACACGCCTGCTCGTGCTGCCCGCGCTCACCGGGCTGCTGCTGGGGATCGCTGGCTGCGGCACGGTCCGGGTGCCCGCGGGGCCGGCGGCATCGGATCCGCTGTGCGCCGAGATCGTGCTCGGTGCCCCGCACGAGATGCTCGGCCAGCCCCGCGCCGAGACCAGCAGCCAGGGCACCGTGGCCTGGGGATCCGGGGACGACACCGTCGTGCTGCGCTGCGGCGTCGCACCCCCCGGTCCCACCACCGATGCCTGCACCCGACTCGGGGACACAGACGGCATCCAGGTGGACTGGATCGTGCGTGAGCAGGACGGCATCGTGCTGCTGACCACCTACGGTCGCGAACCGGCGATCGACATCTCGGTGCCGCGCGCGGTGGCCCCGGACCAGCCCTCGGCCGCGGCCATGGACATGGGCCGACTGATCGACGCCACCATCCCTGCCACGGACCACTGCGTGGGGCCCGGCGACGTGGAGTGAAGGCCCCGATCGACCGGGTCGGCCCACGGGAGAAAGCCCGCCCGGGGTCAACCCTGACAGCCCTCCCGGAGAGAGCCCGCCCGAGCTGGGCCCTCAGCGCAGACCGATGCGCCGTGCCAGCGCCTGCTCCACCAGATCTGTGATCAGCGCCGTGTAGTCCACACCCATGTTCTGCCACAGCACCGGGAACATCGAGTACGGGGTGAAGCCGGGCATGGTGTTCACCTCGTTCACGATCACCGTGTTCTCCGGCGTCACGAACACATCCACCCGCGCCAGGCCCTCCAGGCCGAGTGCCTCGAAGGCGGCCGCGGACACGTGCCGCACCTCCTCCAGGACGCGGTCGGGCAGCTTTGCCGGGATCTCGATGTCGATCGTCCCCTTGCCGAAGTACTTCGAGCCGTAGTCGTAGAACTCGAGATCCTCCCCCACGCGCACCTCACCGGGCAGCGTGGTGCGCGGCGGTCCCCCGTCGGCTCCCTGCAGCACGCCGCACTCCACCTCGCGCCCGGCGACGGCCTGCTCGATCAGCACCTTCGGATCCTCCGCGAAGGCCTCCCGGAGCGCGGGCTCGAGCTCCTCCTCGCGGCCCACTCGGGTCACGCCCAGGCTGGAACCTGCCCGGGACGGCTTGACGAACCACGGCAGCGGGTACGACTCGCGCAGGTGCCGCATCACGGAGCGCGACTGCTGCTCCCAGTGGTCCTGGTGCACCACGTGGCCCGGTGCGCAGGTGAGGCCCGCGGTGGTCAGCACCAGTTTGGTGGTGGCCTTGTCCATACTCATCGCGGAGGCCAGCACCCCGCTGCCCACGTACGGCACATCCAGCAGGTCCAGGGCCCCCTGGATGGTGCCGTCCTCCCCGTAGGAGCCGTGCAGCAAGGGGAAGACCGCGTCGATGCGGGCCAGCGGCTCCACACGGCCGTCCCGGATCACGCGCAGCTCGATCGGCTCCCCGGCGCTGTGGCGCACAGCGGGCAGCAGCACCTCCGGTCCGTCACCGCTGACCTCCGGTGCCCTGCCGTCCACCAGGGTCCAGTCGGCCGGGTCGTCGGAGACCTGCACGTAACGGCCCTCCCGCGTCACGCCCACGGCGATCACGTGGTACTTCTCGCGGTCGATCGCGCCGAGGACGCCGCCGGCGGTGATGCACGAGATGCCGTGCTCCCCGCTGCGGCCGCCGAACAGGAGTGCAACGGTGGTCGTCATCGCTCCAGCGTAATCACTCAGGCCGCACGGACCGCGCCAGCAGGGCCGTGGTGACGTGCTCGATGCTCGCGCCGTGATCCACCACCGCCACCACGGAGCGGGTGATCGGCATGTCCACCTCGAGGCGCTCGGCGAGATCGGCGACGGCACGGGCCGTGGCCACGCCCTCCGCTGTCTGCCCCACCTCCGCCACGGCCTGCTCGATGTCCAGACCCCGCCCCAGTGCGAGCCCCAGGCGGTGGTTCCGGCTGAGGGGGGAGGCGCAGGTGGCCACCAGGTCACCCATCCCGGCGAGGCCCGCGAAGGTCTCCCGCCGGCCCCCGAGGGCCACGCCCAGACGGGTGATCTCCGCCAGGCCGCGGGTGATCAAGGAGGCGGTGGTGTTGTGGCCGTGGCCGAGGCCGGAAGCCGCGCCCACCGCGATCGCCACCACGTTCTTGACGGCACCGGCGATCTCCACGCCGGTCACGTCGGTGGAGGTGTACGCCCGCAGGTACGGGGCGTCGCACCAGCGGGCGAACACACCGGCCAGCTCCTCGTCGGCCGCGGCGACCACGCTGCCGCAGGGGCGGCGCTCGGCGATCTCCGCCGACAGGTTCGGTCCGGACAGCACTCCCACCCGCTGCGCGCTCACACCCCCTGCCTCCACCAGCACCTCGCTGATCCGGGCGTCGGTGCCGCGCTCGATGCCCTTGGTCAGCGACAGGACCGGCACGGCGGGCAGACCCTCCCGAAGGCCGGGCCGACGGCGCCACTGGCCGAGCGTCGCGCGCAGTGCCTGGGCAGGCACCGCGACCACCAGTCCCTCGGCCCCCTCGACTGCCTCCTCGATGCGAGCGGTCCCGGTGACGGCGGCAGGCAGCTCCCGCTCCCCCAGGTACGCGCGGTTGGTGCGGTGCTCGCTGATCTCGCGGGCCACGTCCTCACGGCGGGCCCACAGCACCACGTCGTTCCCGGCGTCGGCGAGCACCTGCGCGAAGGTGGTGCCCCAGCTGCCGGCACCCAGCACGGCCAGTCGGGCCATCATCGCTCCTCGGGCGGAGTCGAGAAGGTGGACCGCCGCAACAGGGGGCTGCGACGGCGGCCGACGTCACGCCGCCCCGCATCACGGCGGCCAACGTCACGGCGGCCGATGCCGCGGCGCTCGATGCGGCGACGCACCGCCCGGGAGGCGGGGCTGCCCTCCTCAGGCCGATGGGGGTCCAGCCGGGGGTCGTGCCGCTGCGCGGGCGGCTGCTCCTGCCGCAGATCGGCGAGCATCGCGGTGATCACGTCCATCACGTGACCGGTCACCCGCACCGCCGCGTCGTGGGTGCTCTCCCCCTCGGCGCGCTCGGCGCGGATCGGTGCGCCGACCTGCAGGGTGAGGCTACGGCCCGGGCGCGGCCGCGGCAGCGCGGAGCCGACGGGCCACAGCTGGGGGGAGCCCCAGCACGCCACGGGGATCAGCGGCGCCCCGGTGTCCAGGGCGAGCCGGGCGGCGCCCAGTCGGGCCCGCATGGGCCATCCCTGCGGGTCCCGGCTGTAGGTGCCCTCGGGGAACACCATCAGCATCTCGCCCCGCCCCAGGGCGGCGCGGGCTGCGGCGAGGGCGCCTCCGGAACGGGCCGTGCCGCGCAGCACCGGGATCTGCCCGGTGGCGCGGATCAGGCCCCCCACAACGGGGATGCGGAACAGGGACTCCTTGGCCAGGAAGCGGGGGGCGATCCCCGCGGCGTGCAGCAGGTGACCGTAGGCGAAGGCATCGAAGGGGCCCAGATGATTGCCGCACACCACGGCGGGCCCGGGCACCTGCAGGTTCTCGCGGCCGATCCAGGTGGGGCGGGCGAGCAGGGTGAGGATCGGCCGCAGCGGCACCTGGAGCACGCCGATCACGGCCCCGGAGCGTCTCTCGGGTGCGCGGGCGCCACCCAGGTCCCAGCTGACGGCAAGGTCATGTGCGCGCTGCCGCAGGGACCGCGCACGGCGAGCGGGCGGCGGCGGGGTCATCAGCGCGGGTCGGTGCTGCTCGCACCGCGGCCCAGGGCCTTGCGCACGGCCTGGGCACGCACGGACCGGTTCCGGCGGGCGGCCGGCAGTGCCTGCCCGCCGGCCAGGGAGCGGCGGCGCAGCGTGGTCGGTGCGCGACGCGCCAGGGTGTTCACGGCCGCGGCGTGCATCAGTCGACGGGGACCGAATGCGAGGCGGCCCCGCAGGCTGCGGTACTTCACGGCCGTGGTGACCTGCAGCAGCCGGCCACCGGGAAGCAGGGCCACGCCGATGCGCACCAGCAGGTCCTCGTCGTCGTCGCGGATCAGGGCCTCCGAGCCCACCACCTCGTCGGCCACGTACTCCTTGGCCGGGGGCGGCACCATGTCGAACAGCCGCACGGCCTCATCGCGCAGGGCCAGCAGGCCTCGCCGGCCCAGCGGCGTGTTCTCGTGGGAGAAGATCGCCTCCGCCCAGGCACGCGGATCGGGCTCGTCGACGCCCCGGGTGGGGACGATCACCACGTCGCAGTAGTCCGGGACGGGGATGTCCCGCAGTGCCAGCGAGGTGGAGGCCGAGGTGTGGCCGGCGCTCAGGGCACCGTCCGTGCCGGTGTCGATCACGTCGTCGTGCCCGGGCATGTCAGTCCTCCCAGAACTCGGCCCCGAGGGCGGTGAGCTTCTCGCGGAACAGCTCGTAGCCGCGGTCGATCAGGTCGATCCCGTGGATGCCGGAGACCCCCTCGGCGCCCAGCGCGGCGATCAGGTAGGAGAAGCCGCCGCGCAGGTCCGGCACGGTGATCTCGGCCGCATGGAGGGCCTTGGCGCCGGAGATGACCGCGGAGTGGTTGAAGTTGCGGCGGCCGAAGCGGCAACTGGAGCCGCCCAGGCACTCGCGGTACACCTGGATGCGGGCACCCATGTCGTTGAGGGCATCGGTGAAGCCCAGGCGGTTCTCGTACACCGTCTCGTGGACGATGGAGATGCCGTCGGCCTGGGTCAGCGCCACCACCAGCGGCTGCTGCCAGTCGGTCATCAGGCCCGGGTGCACGTCGGTCTCCACGGCGATCGCCTTCAGCGGGGTGCCGGGGTGGTAGAACCGGATGCCCTCCTCGGTGATGTCGATCCCGCCGCCGATCTTCCGGAAGGTGTTCAGGAACGTGGCCATCGGCTTCTGCTGCGCACCGCGCACGAACACGGAGCCCTTGGTGACCAGTGCCGCGCAGGCCCAGGAACCTGCCTCGATGCGGTCCGGGATCGCCACGTGGTCGTAGCCGCCCAGCCTGTCGACGCCCTCGATGGTGATGGTGCGGTCGGTCTGCAGGGAGATGATCGCACCCATCTTCTGCAGCACCGCGATGAGGTCCTCGATCTCGGGCTCGACCGCGGCGTTGGTGAGCTCGGTGATGCCCTCGGCGCGCACCGCCGTCAGCAGCACCTGCTCGGTGGCGCCCACACTGGGGTACTCGAGGTGGATCTTGGTGCCGCGCAGGCCGTCCGGCGCGGTGATGTAGATGCCCATCTCGCGCTTGTCCACCACGGCGCCGAAGCTGCGCAGCACGTCGAGGTGGTAGTTGATGGGGCGGTCCCCGATGCGGCAGCCGCCCAGGTCCGGGATGATCGCCTCGCCGAGGCGGTGCAGCAGCGGGCCGCAGAACAGGATCGGGATCCGCGAGGAGCCGGCATGGGCGTCGATATCGGCCACGTGGGCCTTCTCCACGGCCGAGGGATCCATGCGGATCACGCCGGAGGCGACGTCCCGCTCGACCTTGACGCCGTGCACCTTCAGCAGCTCGCCCACGATCTGGACGTCCCGGATGTCCGGCACGGAGCGCAGCACACTGGGCTGCTCCCCGAGCAGTGCGGCCACCATCGCCTTGGAGACGAGGTTCTTCGCGCCGCGGACGGTGATCTCACCGTCGAGCCGGCGCCCGCCGCGCACATGGAATGTCGAACTCATAGTGTCCTTGCTCCGCTGGACGGGCACCTCGGCACCCGCTTGTATGACCGGCTCACCATACCGGAGCTCCCTGGTCGCACGCCGCGACGCAGGTCTCAGTCCCCGCGCGATCGGCGACCCCTGCCGGGAGCGCGGCAGGCAGCTGCGGTACCGCGCTCAGACCGACTCGGCGTTGCGGGCCGGGAGGGTCTTCGGAAGCCACGAGGGGCGTCGGGCCTCGAAGGCATCGATGTCGGCCTCGTGCCGCAGGGTCAGGCCCACGTCGTCCAGGCCCTCCATGAGGCGCCAGCGGGTGTAGTCGTCCACCTCGAAGCGGAAGGTCGCATCGGCGGCGTGCACCTGGCGCTCCACCAGGTCCACCGTGACCTCCGTGCCCGGGGCCTCCTCAAGGATCTTCCACAGCTGCTCGATGTCGTCCTGGGCCAGCTGAGCAGCCACCAGGCCCTGCTTGCCGGCGTTGCCGCGGAAGATGTCCGCGAAGCGGGAGGACAGCACGGCCTTGAAGCCGTAGTCGCGCAGGGCCCACACGGCGTGCTCGCGGGAGGAGCCGGTGCCGAAGTCGGGACCGGCCACCAGCACGGAGCCGCTGCGGTAGGCGTCCTGGTTCAGCACGAAGTCCGGGTCATTGCGCCAGGCGGAGAACAGCCCGTCGTCGAAGCCGGTCTTGGTGACGCGCTTGAGGTAGACGGCCGGGATGATCTGGTCGGTGTCGACGTTGCTGCGGCGCAGCGGGACGCCGATGCCGGTGTGGGTGGTGAAGGCTTCCATGGGTGTGCTCCTGGGATCGCGGTGGTCGAGGGGAGGCTCAGGCGACCGGCGTGAGGTCGGAGGGCGAGGCGAGGGTGCCGCGCACGGCGGTCGCCGCAGCCACCACCGGGGAGACCAGATGGGTGCGGCCGCCCTTGCCCTGCCGGCCCTCGAAGTTGCGGTTGGAGGTGGAGGCGGCGCGCTCACCCGGGGTGAGCTGATCCGGGTTCATGCCCAGGCACATCGAGCAGCCGGCCTGGCGCCATTCAGCGCCGAAGTCGAGGAACTCGCGGTCCAGGCCCTCCTGCTCCGCCTGCAGGCGCACCCGGGCGGAGCCGGGCACCACCAGCACCCGCACGTCGGGGTGCTTGGTGCGGCCACGGATGGTCTCGGCGAAGGCGCGCAGGTCCTCGATGCGGCCATTGGTGCACGAGCCCATGAACACGGTGTCCACCTTGATGTCCTTGAGCGGGGTGCCGGGCACCAGGTCCATGTAGGCCAGGGCGCGCTCGGCGGCCACGCGGGCATTGTCCTCGGCGAAGTCCTCCGGCGCCGGGACGGAGGCCGACAGCGGCAGGCCCTGGCCGGGGTTCGTGCCCCAGGTGACGAAGGGCTCGAGCTGGTCGGCGTCGATGGTGACCTCGGCGTCGAACACCGCGTCGTCATCGCTGCGCAGCGTGCGCCAGTGCTCCACCGCCGCGTCCCAGTCCTCGCCGACGGGGGCGTGGGGACGGCCCTGCACGTAGTCGAAGGTGGTCTGGTCAGGGGCGATCATGCCGGCCCGGGCACCGGCCTCGATCGACATGTTGCAGATCGTCATGCGGCCCTCCATGGAGAGGTCGCGGATGGCCTGGCCGCGGTACTCGAGCACGTAGCCGGCTCCGCCGCCGGTGCCGATCTTCGCGATCACCGCCAGGATGATGTCCTTCGCGGTGACGCCGGGCTTGAGGGACCCCTCGACGTTGATCGCCATGGTCTTGAAAGGGGTCAGCGGCAGGGTCTGGGTGGCCATCACGTGCTCGACCTCGCTGGTGCCGATGCCGAAGGCCAGTGCCCCGAAAGCGCCGTGCGTGGAGGTGTGGGAGTCGCCGCACACCACGGTGATGCCGGGCATGGTCAGACCCAGCTGGGGCCCCACCACGTGCACGATGCCCTGGTCCTTGTCGCCCAGGGAGTGGATGCGCACCCCGAACTCCTCAGCGTTGCGGCGCAGGGTCTCGATCTGGGTGCGGGAGGTGATGTCGGCGATCGGCTTGTCGATGTCGACGGTGGGGGTGTTGTGGTCCTCCGTGGCGAGGGTCTGGTCCACGCGCCGCAGGGCACGACCCTCCTGCCGCAGACCGTCGAAGGCCTGGGGGCTGGTGACCTCGTGGATCAGGTGGAGGTCGATGTAGAGCAGATCCGGTTCGCCGTTCTCCCCGCGGCGCACCACGTGGTCTGCCCAGACCTTCTCCGCCAGCGTTCCCGCCATGGATGATCCTTCCCCGCGCCCGGATCGCGGGCGCCTTCTGCTCTGGTGACGCACCCGAGGGTCGGGCGCACCCCGTCATCCTGCGGGGAATCCCACTCCGCGACACTTGCGTCTCATAGAATAAGACGGCAGTATCGGACCATGGACACCACATCGACCGAGAACGGCAGCGGCGTCGGCGTTCTCGACAAGGCCGCGATCGTGCTCAGCGCCCTCGAGGCCGGCCCCGCCACCCTGGCCCAGCTCGTGCAGGCGACCGGCCTGGCCCGGCCCACCGCCCACCGTCTCGCCGTGGCGCTGGAGTACCACCACCTGGTCACCCGCGACATGCAGGGCCGCTTCGTGCTCGGCCCGCGCCTGGGCGAACTGGCCGCCGCCGCCGGCGAGGACCGACTGCTGGCCGCCGCCGGGCCCGTGCTGGCCGCCCTGCGCGACCATACCGGCGAATCAGCGCAGCTCTACCGCCGCCAGGGCGATCACCGCATCTGCGTGGCGGCCGCCGAGCGCCCCATCGGCCTGCGCGACTCGGTGCCCCTGGGCGCCACGCTCACCATGAAGGCCGGCTCCGCGGCGCAGATCCTGCTGGCCTGGGAGGAGCCGGACCGCCTGCACCGCGGCCTGCTCGGCGCCCGCTTCACCGCCACCCAGCTCTCGGCCGTGCGTCGCCGCGGCTGGGCACAGTCCATCGGCGAGCGCGAACCAGGCGTGGGATCGCTCTCCGCCCCCGTGCGCAGCTCCAACGGCCGCGTGATCGCCGCGCTCAGCATCTCGGGCCCCATCGAGCGACTCACCCGCCAGCCCGGCCGGCTGCACGCCACCTCCGTGATGAGCTCGGCCAACCACCTCACAGAGATGCTGCGCCGCGCCGGCGGCTGAGCTCAGGACCGCTCGATCCACACAGGCGTGTGCGCGTACCGCAGCACCGTGACCAGTTGCCGCGGTGCGGTGATCCGCTCGGGCCGCCCCTCGACCCTCTCCCCGGGGACCACCATCAACGCCGCGCCCTCACTGGCGTGCACCAGCTCGCGCGGCGCATGGGTGGTGGGGATCGTCACCCCCAGCACCTCGATGTGGGGATCAGCGGAGGCGACCGCCTCGCGCACCTCGCCGAGGATCTGCTGGGCGCGCTGCTCATCGGCATCGGCCCGAACCACCAGTTGGATGGGGCGGCCGTAGCCCCGCGCGAGCTCCACGGCTCGCTGCACGGCCTCCTGCCCCCGGGGGTGGTGGATCAGTCCGATCGGGCCGTCGACCGCGAGATCGCCGCGCACCACCACCACGGGGCAGCACGCCTTCGCCGCCAGCGCCAGGCTCTTGGAGCCGACGATCAGCGTGAGCAGGCGCCCCAGGCCTCGACCGCCCACCACCATCACGTCCGAGCGGGAGCTGACGTGCAGCAGCACCGGCACCGGGTTGCCGTCGATGACCTGCGAGGTGATCTCCAGGTCGGGATGGACCTGGCGGGCGATCGCCACCGCATCCTCGATCAGGCCGTCCGCTGCGGCCCGGATCCCCGACCCCGTCAGGCCCGGGATCGGATCGGTGTTGACGTCGAGCTCGGTCCATACGAAGGCATGGACCAGGTGCAGCTGACCACCGACCACGTGCGCGTGATGGGCGGCCCATCGCACGGCACGATCCGCTTCCGGGGTGTCCGAGACGCCCACGGTGATGCGCGGAACTGTGACGGAGGTCATACATGGCAGTCTAGGGCTCCGCCGCGCCGACCGCAGGCCGAATGCAGAAGGAGCCGGCACCCGAAGGTGCCGGCTCCTGCGTCCTGCTCGTACCCCGTACCGGATTTGAACCGGTGTTACCGCCGTGAGAGGGCGACGTCCTGGGCCGCTAGACGAACGGGGCCCCGCTCCCTGACAGAGAGCAAGTGCAGCCCGAAGGACTGCACTTCGTACCCCGTACCGGATTTGAACCGGTGTTACCGCCGTGAGAGGGCGGCGTCCTGGGCCGCTAGACGAACGGGGCGCGGACGGAACGACCGAAGTCGATCAGCGCTGGGGTACCTGGACTCGAACCAAGAACAACTGAACCAGAATCAGCCGTGTTGCCAATTACACCATACCCCATGGTCAGAGCACGTTTTCGCGCCTTCCTCGCGGTCCGGATCTCCTGGGGAGGAGCTCCTTCGTGCGAGTAGTTCACGGAAGCGTACCGGGAGACGACTCTAGCGAATCTCCGCCCTCAAGACAAAGCCAGAGGCCCGTTCTGCGGTGTGAGGCTGCGCACCCGGGCCTGATCAGCCCGCCAGACGGTCCCGCAGCGACCGCAGCCGGGCCAGGCTGGAGGGCTTGCCCAGCAGCTCCATCGACTCGAACAGGGGCGGTGAGATGCGCCGACCGGAGATCGCGCTGCGCAGCGGACCGAAGGCCAGGCGGGGCTTGATGCCCATGTCCTCCACGATGGCGCCTCGCAGCACCTCCTCCAGGGTCGACGCGGCGAAGGAGTCCTCGGGCACCGCCTCGACCTCGGCGATGGCGCGCTCCAGCACCGCGACGGGGTCCTCCCCGATCTTCTTCAGGGCCTCGTCCTGGACCTCCAGCTGGGCGTCGTCGACGAACAGGAAGCGCAGCAGGTCCGGTGCCTCACCCAGCAGGTTCATGCGGGTGTGCACCAGCGGGGTGGCGGCCGACAGCAGCGCACGCTGCTGCTCGGTGATGCTCTCGCCCAGCACGCCGGCCTGCTGCAGGTACGGGATCATCCGCTCGGTGAGCTCGGCCTCGGGCAGCAGGCGCACATGGTCCGCGTTGATGGCGGTGGCCTTCTTGATGTCCACGCGCGCGGGGTTGGGGTTGACGTCGGTGGCGTCGAAGCGCTCCACCAGCTGCTCGCGGCTGAACACGTCCTGGTCGGCGCTGTAGCCCCAACCCAGCAGGGCCAGGTAGTTGACCATGCCCTCGGGCAGGAAGCCCTGCTCGCGGTACAGGAACAGGTTCGACTCCGGGTCGCGCTTGGAGAGCTTCTTGTTGCCCTCCCCCATCACGTACGGCAGGTGCCCGAACTCGGGGATGCGCTCGGCCACCCCGATGTCCATCAGTGCCCGGTACAGGGCGATCTGGCGGGGCGTGGAGGAGAGGATGTCCTCGCCGCGCAGCACATGGGTGACGCGCATCAGCGCGTCGTCGACGGGGTTCACCAGGGTGTACAGCGGCTGCCCGTTGGCACGCACCACCACGAAGTCGGGAACGGTGCCGGCCTTGAAGGTGATCTCCCCCCGCACCATGTCGGTGAAGGAGATGTCCGCGTCGGGCATCCGCAGGCGCCAGGTGGGCTCGCGACCCTCCGCCCGGAAGGCGGCCTTCTGCTCCTCGGTGAGCTCACGGTCGTAGCCGTCGTACCCCAGCTGCGGATCCCGGCCGGCCGCCTCGTGGCGGGCCTTGATCTCCTCGGCGGTGGAGTAGGACTCGTAGATGTGCCCGGCTGCCTTGAGCTTCGCGATCACGTCCTGGTAGATCTCCCCGCGCTGGGACTGGCGGTAAGGGCCATGGGGGCCTCCCACCTCGACGCCCTCGTCCCAGTCGATGCCCAGCCAGCGCATGGCGTCCAGCAGCTGGTGGTAGGACTCCTCGCTGTCGCGGGCGGCGTCGGTGTCCTCGATCCGGAAGATCAGCGTGCCGCCGTGATGGCGGGCGTGCGCCCAGTTGAACAGCGCGGTGCGCACCATCCCCACGTGCGGGGTCCCCGTGGGGCTGGGGCAGAAGCGCACCCGCACTTCCGAGGGGTCCGACGAGGTGGGGGTGAGGGTGTCCGGGGTGTCGCTCACGCGAGAATGCTCCTTGGTCGAGGCAGGTGGTTCGGTGTCGAAGGGCGGCGGGCGCTCAGCGCCGCACCACGGGGTTGGTGAGAGTGCCGATGCCCTCGATGGTCACGTCCATGCTGGACCCGGCGTCGACGGCGCGCACGCCGGCGGGCGTGCCGGTGAGGATCACGTCGCCCGGGAGCAGGGTCATCACCTGGGAGACCTCGGAGACGATCTGCTCGATAGAGCGGATCATGTCGGCCGTGCTGCCGGTCTGGGCGGGCTCGCCGTCCACGCTCGAGGCAATGGAGAGGGCTGAGGTGTCCAGGTCCGTCTCGATCCAGGGGCCGATCGGGCAGGAGGTGTCGAAGGCCTTCGCGCGCAGCCACTGGTTCTCCTCCCGCTGGGCATCCCGAGCGCTGAGATCATTGGCGCAGGTGAAGCCCAGGATCGCGGAGCGCACCTGAGCGGGCTCGAGATCCTTGGACATCCGCTTGATGACCACGGCGAGCTCCGCCTCCAGGCTCACCTCCCGACTGTAGGTGGGCAGCACCACGGGCTCGCCGGGGCCGATCACGGCGGTGTTGGGCTTGAGGAAGAACAGCGCCTGCTCGGGCACCTCGTTGCCCAGCTCAGCGGCATGCTCGGCGTAGTTGCGGCCCACGCACACCACCTTCGAGCGGGGGATCACGGGGGCCAGCAGCCGGACGTCGTCCAGCGGGAGGATGGTGCCGGTCGGGCGGATCTCGGTGTACAGCGGGTCCCCGGTGATGCCGTAGACCATCTCGCGACCGTCCTTGGCCTGGACGATGCCGTACATCGGGTCGTCACCGGTGGTGAATCGGGCGATGCGCATGTCGGCCAGTCTAGGTGCACCTGCGTCGGGGCCGGCGACTTGCGGTCGCCGCCATCCCGCATCCCTCCCGGGCCGGGCCGACATCCGCTATTGTTGAACTATCAACCATATGCCGCTGGGCGGCAGGACGGAGCATCGTGAGCACCCCCGAGAACGCAGCAGACATCGATCCGACAGCAGCAGCCATCGATCCGACAAAGGTCACCTTCGGCCTGGACACCTTCGGCGACATCACCCACGACCTCGCCGGCGAGCCCCTCGCCCCCGCAGAGGTGATCCGGAACATTCTGGCCGAGGGCGCCCTGGCCGACCAGGTCGGCATCGACCACTTCTCCGTCGGTGAGCACCACCGCCCCGACTACGCCGTCAGCTCCCCGGACACGGTGCTGGCGGCCCTGGCCACGCGCACCGAGCGCATCACCCTGGGCACCGCGGTGACCGTGCTCAGCTCCGACGACCCGATCCGGGTGTTCGAGCGCTTCTCGACCCTCGACGCGATCTCCCAGGGCCGCGCCGAGATCACCATCGGCCGCGGGTCCTTCACCGAGTCGTTCCCCCTGTTCGGCTACGCGCTGCAGGACTACGAGACCCTGTTCGAGGAGAAGATCGACCTGCTCAGCAAAGTCCTGCCGCAGGAGCCCTTCAGCTGGTCCGGCACCACCCGCCCGCCACTGAAGGACCAGTCCGTGCACCCCCGGGCCGAACGCACCATTCCCACCTGGGTGGCCGTCGGCGGCAGCCCCAACTCCGTGATCCGCGCGGCCCGCTACGGCTTCCCGCTGATGCTGGCCATCATCGGCGGGCAGGCCGAGCGCTTCGCCCCCTACGTCCAGCTGTTCCACGAGGCCAATGACAAGCTCGGCAATCCCGCCCTGCCCGTCGGCGTGCACTCCCCCGGTCATATCGCCGAGGACGACGACACCGCACGCGAGCAGCTGCGCGAAGCATGGCTCGCCAACCGCAACCAGCTGGGCCGCGAGCGCGGATGGGGCCCGGCGGGTCCCGGCGAGTTCGACTCGGAGGTGGAGCAGGGCGCCCTGTACGTGGGCTCGGTGGAGACCGTGGCCAAGAAGATCGCCCACACCGTGCGCGCGCTCGGCGTGGACCGCTTCGATCTCAAGTACGCCAATGGCACCGTGGCCCACGAGCACCTGATGCAGTCGATCGAGCTGTACGGCACCCAGGTGATCCCGCGGGTGCGCGAGCTGCTGGCCTGAGGTACCGGCCGGGATCCGCCCGGGCCTGGGGCACGTCTCCCGAGGCCGCGGGCCTGGAGATCGGCATCACCGGCGCGTGGGGAGCCGGCTCTGGGCCACCACCTTCGGG
>NZ_JAMBDS010000065.1:0-15425 GCF_025143785.1 Brachybacterium sp. p3-SID1565 | reverse complement strand
CGGTACCGTTGCGGGGGCCCTGTGCTGCCTCCGCGCGCATGCCGCCCTGGTGCGCATGCCGCCCTGGTGCGCATATCGCCCTGCGGCCGCATTCCGCCGCATCCCCCGCCCATCGCTCATCGCCCCAAGGAGCTGTGCATGAACTCGGCCGATCGCCTCAGCGGCACCCACCTGGTGGTGGGCCTGGGCAACCCCGGGCCGAAGTACGCCGCCACCCGCCACAACGTCGGCCAGATGGTGGTGGACCACATCGCGCAGGCCGCTGGTGGGCGCTTCGGGGCGGCGCGTCGCGCCCAGGCCGTGGTGCTCGAGGGGCGGCTGGGCATCC
The DNA here is from genome assembly GCF_025143785.1 of Brachybacterium sp. p3-SID1565. Taxonomy (NCBI): domain Bacteria; kingdom Bacillati; phylum Actinomycetota; class Actinomycetes; order Micrococcales; family Dermabacteraceae; genus Brachybacterium; species Brachybacterium sp. p3-SID1565. The sequence goes on along the minus strand of NZ_JAMBDS010000065.1, from coordinate 15,097 downwards.
CCGGCGCCGACGAGCGCGTGGTCCTGGCCAAGACCACCACCTACATGAACGTCTCCGGGGGCCCCGTGAAGGCGCTGGCCGCCTACTACGACGTGCCCCCGGAGCGCGTCGTCGTCGTGCACGACGAGGTGGACATCCCCTTCGACGCCATCCGCCTCAAGCGCGGCGGCGGGGAGGGCGGCCACAACGGCCTGCGCGACATCTCCAAGGCGCTGGGCACCAAGGACTACCTCCGCGTCCGGGTGGGCGTGGGCCGTCCACCGGGCAGTCGCGACACCGCCGATCACGTCCTGGCACCCTTCTCCAGCACCGAGCGGCGCACCCTCGAGCTGCTGATCTCCGATGCCGCCGATGCGGTGGAGGCGCTGGTCCTCGAGGGCCTCGCTCCCGCCCAGCAGCACTTCCACTCCCGGGAGGCCCGATGAGCACCGACACCGCCCGCCGCAACCCTGCCGATGCCCCTGCGCGGCGTGCCCCTCTGGGCCCGCTGCTCGAGCACATCGCGCAGGGGGATGACCTCACCGCCATCCGCGCCCTCGTCGAGGAGGGCTCCGAGACCGGGGAGGGCGGCAGCATCGTCGCGGCGACGGGGCTGTTCCCCTTCGCCGTGGCAGATCTCGCGCGCCGCGCCGATGCCCAGCACCCGCTGGTCGTGATCACTCCCACCACCCGCTCGGCGGAGGACATCCGCTCCGCCCTGAGCTGCCTGGTGGGCACTGACCACCTGGCGGAGCTGCCCGCCTGGGAGACCCTCCCGCACGAGAAGCTCTCGCCCCGAGCCGACACCGTGGCCCGCCGCCTGGCCACTCTGCGCCGCATCGCGCACCCCGAGACGGAGCAGCCCGTGCACGTGCTGCTGATGCCCGTGCGCACCCTGCTGCAGCCGATCGCCACGGGTCTGGGCGACCTGATGCCCGTCCGCGCCCGCACCGGTGACGAGTACCCCCTGGATGACCTGGTGCAGGCCCTGGCGGACGCTGCCTACGCGCGCGTGGACATGGTGGAGAAGCGCGGGGAGTTCGCCGTGCGCGGCGGCATCCTGGACGTGTTCCCGCCGACCGAGCCCCATCCGGTGCGGGTGGACCTGTTCGGCGACGAGATCGACGAAGTGCGGTACTTCTCCGTCGCCGACCAGCGCTCCCTGGAGGTCGTGCCCCACGGACTGGACGCCCCGCCCTGCCGCGAGATCCTGCTGACCCCGCAGGTGCGCGAGCGCGCCCGGGCCATGGCCGAACAGCTCCCCGGCGCCCGCGAGATCCTGCTGCGCATCGCCGCGGGCATCGCCGCCGAGGGCATGGAGTCCCTCAGCCCCGTGCTGGTGGAGCAGATGGAGCAGGTCTCCGACGTCCTGCCCGCCGGCGCCCGGTTCCTGGTGCTGGAGCCGGAGAAGGTGCGCAGCCGTGCGAACGAGCTGGTCTCCACCACCGAGGAGTTCCTCGCCGCGGCCTGGTCCAGCGCGGCCACCGGGGGAGGGCTGCCCATCGACGTGGGCGATGCCAGCTTCGTTCCGCTGGCCGAGGCCGTCGAGCGTGCGCGGAAGGGCGGCCGCCCCTGGTTCACCCTGGCCGCCTTCGGACTCGAGACCGATGTGGACGTCACCGCCAGGGCCACCACGCACCCCGGCTACTCCGGCAAGCCCGGGGACGCCGCCAAGGACCTCGAGGCGCGGCGCCGCGAGGGCTGGTCCGTGATCGCCACCATGATGGGCCCGGGCGGTGCCCGTCACGCCGTGGAGAACCTGCGTGCCGAGGGGCTTCCCGCCGTGTACGCGGAGCGTCTCGACGCACCGGTGGTCCCCGGCGAGGCCGTGGTCACCGTCGGTCCCTTCCCCGCGGGCCTGGTCGACGAGACGGCCAAGATCATCCTCGCCTCGGAGCGGGACCTGACCGGCAAGTCCGGTGCCCGTCGCGGCGAGGAGCGCAAGATGCCCACCCGCCGCCGCAACGTGGTGGACCCCCTGCAGCTGCGGCCCGGGGACCACGTGGTCCACGCCCACCATGGCGTGGGTCGCTTCGTGGAGATGACCAGCCGCACCGTGGGTGCGGGAGCGAAGCGCACCACCCGCGAGTACCTGGTCATCGAGTACGCGGCCTCCAAGAAGGGGCAGCCCGGGGACCGGCTCTACGTGCCCAGCGACCAGCTCGACCAGGTCACCAAGTACGTGGGCGGCGAGGAGCCGTCGATCAACCGCATGGGCGGGGCGGATTGGGCCAAGACCAAGTCCCGCGCCCGCAAGGCCATCCGCGAGATCGCCGACGAGCTGGTGCGCCTGTACTCGGCGCGGCAGTCCGCGCCCGGGCACTCCTTCGCCCCGGACACCCCCTGGCAGCGGGAGCTCGAGGACGCCTTCGAGTTCGCGGAGACCCCGGACCAGCTCGTCACCATCGACGACGTCAAGGCCGACATGGAGAAGCCCGTCCCCATGGACCGCCTGATCCTGGGCGACGTCGGCTACGGCAAGACCGAGATCGCCGTGCGCGCGGCCTTCAAGGCCGTCCAGGACGGCAAGCAGGTCGCCGTGCTGGCCCCCACGACGCTGCTGGCCCAGCAGCACCTGGACACCTTCACCGAGCGGTACACCGGCTTTCCCGTCACCGTGCGGGGCCTGTCCCGCTTCCAGTCCCCGGCCGACTCCCAGGCCACCATCGACGGCATCGCCGACGGCAGCGTCGACGTGGTGATCGGCACCCACCGTCTGCTGACCGGGCAGGTGCGGTTCAAGGACCTGGGCCTGCTGATCGTCGACGAGGAGCAGCGCTTCGGCGTGGAGCACAAGGAGACCCTGAAGGCCCTGCGCACGAACGTGGACGTGCTGGCCATGAGCGCCACCCCGATCCCGCGCACCCTGGAGATGGCCGTCACCGGCATCCGCGAGATGTCGATCCTGGCCACCCCGCCGGAGGAGCGCCATCCCGTGCTCACCTACGTCGGGGTCCAGGACGACAAGCAGGTCACCGCCGCGATCCGCCGCGAGCTGCTGCGGGACGGCCAGGTGTTCTACATCCACAACCGGGTGGAGGACATCGACCGCACGGCCCAGCACCTGCGCGAGCTGGTGCCCGATGCCCGCGTGCAGGTGGCGCACGGCAAGATGAACGAGCACCAGCTGGAACGGGTGATCATCGACTTCTGGGAGAAGGAGTTCGACGTGCTGGTGTGCACCACCATCGTCGAGACCGGCCTGGACATCGCCAACGCCAACACCTTGATCGTGGAGAACGCCGACAAGTTCGGTCTCAGCCAGCTGCACCAGCTGCGAGGCCGGGTGGGGCGCTCCTCCGAGCGCGCCTACGCCTACTTCCTCTACGACGGCTCCAGGCCGCTGACCGAGACCGCGCACGACCGGCTGACCACCCTGGCCACCAACACGGACCTGGGCGCCGGCATGCAGGTGGCCATGAAGGATCTGGAGATCCGCGGTGCGGGCAACCTGCTGGGCGGAGAGCAGTCCGGGCACATCGCCGGGGTGGGCTTCGACCTGTACGTGCGGATGGTCGGCGAGGCCGTGGCCGCCTTCCGCGGCGAGGGCGGCGCCCCCGAGAAGGAGATCCGGGTGGAGCTCCCGCTGGACGCCCACATCCCGCACGACTACATCGGCTCCGAACGGCTGCGGCTGGAGGCGTACTCGAAGCTCTCCGCCGTGCGGGAGGTCGAGGAGATCGAGCAGGTGCGGGCCGAGCTCACCGATCGCTACGGTGCCCCGCCGGCCCCGGTTGAGGTGCTGCTGGACGTGGCCCGCTTCCGGATCGACGCCCGCGCCGCCGGTGTCGAGGAGGTCCAGGCCCAGGGCAAGATGATCCGCTTCGCACACCTGGAGGTGCCGGACTCCGCCGCGCTGCGGATCAAGCGCCTGTACCCGGGCACCGTGCTCAAGCCCGCCACCCGACAGGTGCTGGTGCCGCGTCCCACCACCGCGCGCGTGGGCGGCACCGAGCTGCGCGACCACGAACTGCTGGACTGGGCACGGGCGGTGCTGCGCACCCTGGTCCCCGCCTCGGTAGCCTCGGCCTCGTGACCCCCTCCGACCAGCTGCCCGCCGAGGACCATCCGGCATCCGACGAGTCCCTCCCTTCGCCGCGCGGAACCGCCCTGCTGCGTGCGGTCGAAGTGATGGAGGCGCTGCGCGCGCCCGATGGCGACGCGTGGACGCACCGGCAGACCCACGCCTCCCTGGCCCGGTACCTGCTGGAGGAGACCCACGAGGTGCTCGAGGTGATCGACACCCCGGCGGCTCACGGCTCCACCGCGCTGACGGACGAGCTCGGCGACCTGCTGTTCCAGATCCTGTTCCATGCCCGCATCGGGCAGGACGAGGACCCCGCGTGGGACGTCGACGATGTGGCCCGCTCCTTCATCGCCAAGATGGAGCGGCGCAACCCCCACATCTTCGGCGAGGATCGCGATCGCGCCCTGCACGACCGCGCCGACGTGGACGAGATCATCGCCCAGTGGCACGCCGTCAAGGCCGCCGAGCAGGAGGCCAGCGGTGGAAGGCGCACGGGCTGGTTCGACTCCATCCCCGCCGGCCTGCCGTCCCTGCAGACAGCCGCCAAGGCTGTCCATCGCGCGCGCTCCGCGGGCCGGCTCGAAGAGCTGCTGGAGAGCGCGGACCATCAGGTCGACACCGAGGACCGCGAGGACTGGGGCGGGGACATCGGCCGTGCCCTGCTGGATGTGGTGGTGGCCGCCGAGGCGCGCGACATCGACCCGGAGAGCGCCCTGAGGTCACTTCTGGCCCGCATGCGCGCCCAGGGCGCGGCACCGGCGGATGATCCGCGATCCCTCTGACGTCCCGAGGGAGTGCACCTAGACTGGTGCGTGGACGGTCAGCGCCGACCGGCCGTGACCGATCCTCACCCTTATGGAAGGAACAGCACATGGCAGCCTTCATCGATGCCGTCCACGCCCGCGAGATCCTGGACTCCCGCGGCAACCCCACCGTCGAGGTCGAGGTCCTGCTCGACGACGGCACCTTCGCCCGCGCCGAGGTCCCCTCCGGCGCCTCCACCGGGGCCTTCGAGGCCGTCGAGCGCCGTGACGGCGACAAGGGCCGCTACCTGGGCAAGGGCGTGCAGCAGGCCGTCGACGCCGTCATCGAGGAGATCGGCCCGAAGGTGGTGGGCCTGGACGTGCAGGAGCTGCGCCTGATCGACTCCACGATGATCGAGCTGGACGGCTCGAAGAACAAGGGCACCCTGGGCGCCAACGCCATCCTGGGCGTCTCCCTGGCCGTGGCCAAGGCCGGCGCCGATTCCGCCGGCGTGCCCCTCTACCAGTACCTGGGCGGCGCCAATGCCCACATCCTGCCCGTGCCGATGATGAACATCCTCAACGGCGGTTCCCACGCGGACTCCAACGTCGACATCCAGGAGTTCATGATCGCCCCGATCGGCGCGGACTCCTTCAAGGAGGCCGTGCGCATGGGCGCTGAGGTCTATCACGCGCTCAAGGCCGTGCTGAAGGACCGTGGCCTGGCCACCGGCCTGGGCGACGAGGGCGGATTCGCCCCGAACCTGGGCTCCAACCGCGAGGCCCTGGACCTGATCGTCGAGGCGATCGAGAAGGCCGGCTACAAGGCCGGTGCGGACGTCGCCCTGGCCCTGGACGTGGCCGCCTCGGAGTTCTTCGAGGACGGCTCCTACACCTTCGAGGGCGAGAAGAAGTCCGCCACCGAGATGATCGAGTACTACGCCGAGCTGGTCGCCTCCTACCCGCTGGTCTCCATCGAGGACCCGCTGAACGAGGACGACTGGGAGGGCTGGAACGCCATGACCGAGCGCCTCGGCGACAAGGTGCAGCTGGTGGGCGACGACCTGTTCGTCACCAATCCCGAGCGCCTGGGTCGCGGAATCCTCGAGAAGTCCGCCAACGCCCTGCTGGTGAAGGTCAACCAGATCGGCTCACTGTCCGAGACCTTCGACGCCGTGGACCTCGCCCACCGCAGCGGCTTCCGCTGCATGATGTCCCACCGCTCCGGTGAGACCGAGGACACGATCATCGCCGACCTCGCCGTGGCCACCAACTGCGGCCAGATCAAGTCGGGCGCCCCCGCCCGTGGCGAGCGCGTCAACAAGTACAACCAGCTGATGCGCATCGAGGAGGAGCTGGAGGGCGCCGCGAAGTACGCCGGCGCCGCCGCGTTCCCGCGCTTCACCGCCTGAGGTCGTATCCTGCGGGCATGACTTCGAGACGACCGGGCGCCCCGCGATCCGCGAGGCGCCCGGTCGCGTCGTCCCCAGGGCGACGCGGCCCCGCCACGCCCACCCCCGCCAAGGGCTCCGCGGCCCGCACCGGCAGCGGTGCACGCAGCTCCGGCGCCCGGTCCAGCACCTCGCGCGCCCCGTCCTTGCGCCCGTCGGGAACCGGCGCCGCCGGCGGCTCCTCGCGCGCCGCCGCCGGAGGATCGCCCTCGCGTGGGCGGGGCCCGGCCAAGGCATCCCGGCCCCGCAGCACCGTCGGCTCCCGCACCGCGCAGCAGGACGGCCCCGGGATCACCATCACCCGCCGCACCCTGGTGCTGGTGTCGCTGGTGGTGATCGCACTGGCGGCCCTGCTGCCCACCGTCAACTCCTACGTCACCCAGCGCCAGCAGCTCTCCGAGCTGCAGGCCGAGGTGGGGCAGAAGCAGCAGCGGGTCGACGAGCTGCAGGACCAGGTCGCCCGCTGGGAGGATCCCGCGTACGTGGCCGCCCAGGCCCGTGAGCGCCTTCTCTTCGCGATGCCGGGGGAGACCCAGTACCGCCTCACCGACACCTCCGGGCGCGACGTGCCGCTGACCGAGGCCGAGCAGGCCGCGGTCGAGGCCACCGAGGGCGAGTGGTTCTCGACCCTCTGGGAGAGCCTCGAGGGCTCGAGCCGCCTCACCGCCGACGACATCCCCGACCCCACCGATGAGGACGAAGCCGAGTGACCACCGCCTCTCTCCCACCCGTTCCCGACGGGGCCTCCCTGCCGCCCCTGCCTCACGAGACCCCGGCCACCCCGGCTGATGCCGTCTCCATGCGCGAGCAGCTGGGCCGTGAGATGCGGGGCGTGATCTCCATCGCCCGCCGCTGCTCCTGCGGCCGGCCGGCCGTGGTGCGCACCGCTCCCCGCCTCGAGGACGGCACCCCGTTCCCCACCTCCCTGTACCTGACCCTTCCCTGGCTGGTGCTGGAGATCTCCCGGGTCGAGGCCACCGGCGCCATGGCCGAGCTCACCGCCCGTCTGGGGGAGGATCCGGCCCTGGCCGAGGCCTACCGCGGCGCTCACCAGCGCTACCTGCAGCGCCGCGCAGAGCTGGGCGATGTCCCCGAGATCAGCGGGACCAGCGCCGGAGGCATGCCCGAACGGGTCAAGTGCCTCCACGCCCTGGCCGGGCAGGCCCTGGCCGAGGGGCCCGGCATCAATCCCGTGGCCGAAAAGGTGCTGGTCGGCATCGACGGCGCCTGGCCGGAGCTGGTGTGCCGCTGCGAGCGGCACGAGGGGGAGCAGCGATGAGCGCGCGCGAGCATCAGGATCCGCCCGTCGCGGCGATCGACTGCGGCACCAACTCCATCCGCCTGCTGATCGCGCGAGCCGACCCCTCCGGTCCCGGTCTGGTGGATCTCGAGCGGCACATGGAGATCGTGCGCCTGGGCCAGGGAGTCGACCGCACGGGCCGGTTCGACCCGGCCGCCGTGGAGCGCACCCTGGATGCGGCCCGTCGCTACGGGCGGCTGATCGAGCACCACGGTGCGCACCGCCTGCGATTCACGGCCACCTCCGCCACGCGCGACGCCTCCAACCGCGACCTGTTCATCTCCGGCATCCGCGAGATCCTGGGGGTGGAGCCCGAGGTGATCAGCGGCGAGGAGGAGGCCGAGCTCTCCTACCGGGGCGCGGTCACCACCCTTGAGGACCTGCCCGAGGGGCCCCGCCTGGTGGTCGACATCGGTGGCGGCTCCACCGAGCTCGTGCTGGGCACCGACGCGCCCAGCCACCGCGTGAGCCTGGACATGGGGTCGGTGCGGATGACGGAGCGCCACCTGGCCTCCGACCCGCCCACCGCAGCGGAGATCGCGGCCGCTGCGGCCGACGTCGACTCCCTGTTGGACCGGGCCGCCCAGCAGGTGCCGTTGGAGTCCACCTCCGTGCTGGTGGGTGTGGCCGGCACGGTCACCACGCTGACGGCGCTGGCAATGGGTGTCACCGAGTACAGGCCCGATGTCACCCACGGAGCCCGGCTGGACATCGACGAGACCGTCGAGCTGTGCGAGCGTCTGCTGGCCATGCCTCGCGCCGAGCGCGCCGAGCTCTCGGCGATCCACCCCGGCCGCATCGATGTGATCGGAGCGGGCGCGCTCATCTGGTCCCGCGTGGCACGGCGACTGCAGAGCACCGCCGACCTGCAGGTCTCCCGCACCAGCGAGCATGACATCCTCGACGGGATCGCCCTCAGCCTGCTTCCTGTGTGATGTTGATTGCGGGGGCCGCCTTTTGTGCGGTCTCTCGGAGCGCCCTACGCTGTACCCATGAACAACTCTCATGGCGGCAAGCCTCACGTCCTGATCCTCGGCGGCGGGTCCGTCGGACTCACCACTGCGGCGGACCTCCGCAAGTCCCTCGGGACCGAGGTCGCGATCACGGTCGTCGACTCCCGCCCCTACATGACGTACCAGCCCTTCCTCCCCGAGGTCGGCGCCGGCTCCATCGATCCGCGCAACGTGCTGGCCCCGCTGCGCAAGATCCTCGCCGGCACCAAGGTCGTCACCGGCACCGTGACCTCCATCCGCAGTGCCGACAACCTCGTGGTGGTCGACACCGAGGACGACGTCCAGCTCGAGATCTCCTACGACTACCTGGTGGTGGGTCTGGGTGCCGTGCCGCGCCTGCTGCCCATCCCGGGCCTGGCCGAGGCCGCGATCGGCTTCAAGTGGGTCGAGGAGGCCGTGGCCGTGCGCGACCGCGTCCTCGCCAATCTCGCCGAGGCCGCCTCCACCAAGGATCCGAAGATCCGCAAGCGCCTGCTCACCTTCACCTTCGTGGGCGGCGGCTTCGCCGGCGGTGAGGCCATCGCCGAGACCGAGGACATGGTCCGCGACGCCCTGCGCTACTACCCCGACCTGCACGCCTCGGACATCCGCTTCGTGCTGATCGACGCCGCTCCGTTCATCTTCCCCGAGCTGACCGAGGACCAGCGCGCCTACGTGCTGAACCAGCTGCGCGAGCGCGGCATCGAGGTGAAGCTGGAGACCTTCCTGAACTCCGCTGAGGACGGCGTGGTCAAGACCAGCGACGGCGACGAGTTCGAGACCGACCTGCTGGTGTGGAACGCGGGCGTCAAGCCCAGCCCGATCCTGCTGGAGGAGGGGGTCTCGGACCTCCCCGTCATCACCGAGCGCGGCCCCCTGATGGGCAAGGTCGACACCCTCGCCGACCTGCGCGTCAACGGCGCCGACGGCCCGATCGACAACGTGTTCGCCGCCGGCGACTGCGCCGCCGTGCCGGACCTGGCCGCGGGCGAGGGCAAGTTCTGCCCGCCCAACGCGCAGCACGCGGTGCGCCAGGGCAAGCGGATCGCCGACAACATCGCGCGCTCCGTTCAGGGCCGCCCGCTGGTGGACTACTACCACAAGAACCTCGGCACCATGGCCACCCTGGGCATGTACAAGGGCGTCGGTCGCCTGCACGTGGGCGACAAGGAGTTCGACCTGCGCGGCCTGCCCGCCTGGGCCGCTGCTCGCGCGTACCACGTGTACGCCATGCCCACGATCGGCCGAAAGGCCGCTGTGGTCGCCGGCTGGGTCACCAACCTGATCTCCCGCCGCGACATCATCGGCATCCCGGAGCAGACCACGCCGCGCGCCGCCTTCGAGCTGGCGGCCAACACCTCCTCCAAGCCCCAGTGATGCCGCGCGGATCCACGACCCGCGCTCGTGGATCCCGCCGCTGACGCACGCGCCCTTGCTCCCCGGAGCGAGGGCGCGCTGCGTCTGGCGGCCGCCACACGGTGCGCCCGCGGTAGGATGTGACCGAACGTGCTCGACTCCACGCGCAGTCGAGCGCAAACGGCCAATGAGTGGGCATCGGTGGTCCGTGTCCGCGCGCAGGAGGAACACCATCAATGCAGGTCATCATCGTTTCTGACGCCGCCGAAGGTGCACGCGAGGTCGCCGACGTCTTCGAGCGAGTGCTGCGTGATGCAGGTGCCGTCGTGCTGGGCCTGGCCACCGGTTCCTCCCCGCTGGCCGGCTACCGGGAACTGATCCGCCGCCACCGGGAGGAGGGGCTGTCCTTCGCCTCCGCCCGCGCTTTCCTGCTGGACGAGTACGTGGGTCTGCCCTCCGATCACGAGCAGAGCTACCACCGGTTCATCCGCGAGAACCTCACCTGGCACATCGACATCGACGACGCCGCTGTGCTCTCACCCCAAGGGCAGGCTGCCGACCCGATCGCCGAGGCCGATCGCTACGACCGCTCGATCGCGGAGGCCGGGGGAGTGGACCTGCAGATCCTGGGCATCGGCTCCAACGGCCACATCGCCTTCAACGAGCCCGGCAGCTCCCTGGCCTCCCGCACCCGTCCCGTGGTGCTGACCGAGTCGACCATCGCCGACAACGCCCGCTTCTTCGACTCCCGCGAGGACGTGCCGACCCTGGCCCTCTCGCAGGGCCTCGGCACGATCCGCGAAGCGAAGGAGATCGTGCTCACCGCCACCGGTGAGAACAAGGCCCGGGCGATCGCGCAGATGGTCGAGGGCCCGATCAGCGCCCGCTGGCCCGCGAGCTGCCTCCAGCTGCACCCCGCCGTGACCGTGGTGGTCGACGAGGCCGCCGCCTCCCAGCTCGAGCTGACCGACTACTACCGGCACATGCGCCGGGTGGCCCAGGAGGAGTCGCTCACCTCACGCAGCTGAGCGCGGACGACGACGGTTCCTGGGCCCGCAGGCCGATACGATCGCCCCCATGCAGTCTGATCTCCCCTCATCCCCCTCATCCCCGTCCCCCTCCTCGTCCCCCTCCGATGCACGGCCCGCCGCCGCGGCCGTCGGCTCCGGCCCCGCTGATCGCGAGGGTGGCACCGCGCCGGCCTCCACAGCGACCGCCACCGCCCCTCGCGGCGGTCTGGACCGCTTCTTCGGCATCAGCGACCGCGGCTCGAGCGTCTCGCGAGAGATCCGCGGCGGCCTGGTCACGTTCTTCTCGATGTGCTACATCGTGGTGCTGAACCCGCTGATCATCGGCACCGTCCCCGACTCCACCGGCCAGTATCTGGGCGGCGGGGCGGAGCCCAATCTGCCGGCGGTCGCCGCCGGCACCGCACTGATCGCCGGCCTGCTCAGCATCGTCATGGGCACCTGGGCGAAGTTCCCCCTGGCGCTGGCCGCGGGGCTCGGCCTCAACGCCTACGTCGCCTACTCGGTGGTGCCCCTGCCGGGCATGACCTGGGGCGGGGCCATGGGCCTGGTGCTGCTGGAGGGCGTGATCATCCTGCTGCTGGTGCTCACCGGATTCCGCAAGGCCGTGTTCGATGCCGTCCCGCCGTTCCTCAAGACGGCGATCGCCGTCGGCATCGGTCTGTTCATCGCGTTCCTGGGCCTGTACAACGCCAAGTTCGTCACCACCGCCACCGGCACCCCGGTGCAGTTGGGCAACGACGGCTCCCTCACCGGCTGGCCCACCTTCGTGTTCGTCACCGGTCTGCTGCTGATGTTCGTGCTGTGGGTGCGCAAGGTCCCCGGCGCCATCCTGATCTCGATCGTGTTCGCGACCGTCCTGGCCATCGTGCTCGAGAGCGTGATGAAGCTCGGCGCCTTCGCCCCCGCCGGGCCCGAGGGGGAGGGCAACCCCGGTGGCTGGGCCATGAACGTGCCCTCCATCAGCGAGTTCCCGATCCAGGCGCCGGACTTCGCCACACTGTTCACCGTGGATCCGATCGGCGGGATCACCGCGGCGGGCGCGATCGGGGCGACCGTCATCGTCTTCTCCCTGCTGCTGGCGGACTTCTTCGACACCATGGGCACGATGGTGGGCGTGGCCTCCGGGGCCGGGCTGGTCGACGAGACCGGCGACATCCCCCGCTCCCAGCGCATCCTGGTGGTGGACTCGGTGGGCGCCATCGCCGGTGGCCTCGGCGGTGTCTCCTCCAACACCAGCTTCGTGGAGTCCACCTCCGGGGTGGCCGAGGGTGCCCGCACGGGCCTGTCCTCGGTGGTCGTGGGCGTCGCTTTCCTGTTGACCACCTTCCTGTCGCCCCTGGTCGCACTGGTGCCGTACGAGGCGGCCACCCCGGCCCTGGTGATGGTGGGCTTCCTGATGATGACCCAGGTCACGGACATCGACTTCACCGACGTGGAGATCGCAGTGCCGGCGTTCCTCACCATCATCCTGATGCCGTTCGCGTACTCCATCACCGTGGGCATGGGGGCCGGCTTCATCATGTTCGTGCTGATCCGCGTGATCCGTGGCCGCGCCAAGGACGTCCACTGGCTGATGTACCTGGTTGCGGTGCTGTTCGTCGTCTACTTCCTCCGAGGCGGCATCGAGAGCCTGCTGCTCTGACGCAGCCGAGCCCTCGCAATCCCGACACTGTGTGGCAATTCCCGGCACGTCCGCGCCGGAGGTCGCCCCCCGGTGCGGTACAGCCTGCTCACCGGGCGCTGCAACGGGTGCTCACCGCTCACGAGCAGCGTGCTGCCCGGTGACTCCCAGGCGCCGGTGCTGGTGGTGCTGATGGTCGCCACCATCGGTGTGCTCTCCCTCGCCCTGCCCCAGGTGCTGGTCGGCGTGTCCGGGAGCGCCTGGGCCATCGCCCAGCCGCTGCTCGGCTTCGTGGCCCGGGGCCCGCGATGTCAGGCCGAGGCGTCCAGCACGTGGTCGAGCACGGCGATCAGAGCCCTGACGTCCTCCGGGGGCACCGCGGGGAATGTGGCGATGCGCACCTGGTTGCGGCCCAGCTTCCGGTAGGGCTCGATGTCCACCACGCCGTGGGCGCGCAGCACGGAGGTGATCGCCGTGGCGTCGATCTCCTCGCTGATGTCGAGGGTGGCCACCACCTGCGAGCGTGCCGAGGGATCGTCCACGAAGGGGGTGACCTCCTCACGGCGGGCGGCCCACTCGTACAGCAGTCCGCTGGTCTCGCGGGTGCGGGAGTCGGCCCAGGCCAGACCGCCCTGCTCGTTCATCCACTCGATCTGCTCCGCCATCAGCACCAGCGTCGACACCGCCGGCGTGTTGAGCGTCTGGTCCTTGCGGGAGTTCTCGATCGCTGTGGTCAGCGAGAGGATCGAGGGGATCCAGTGCGCCCCCTGGGCCGCGATGCGCTCGGCGCGCTCGATCGCGGCAGGGGAGAGGACCGCCAGCCACAGACCGCCGTCGGAGGCGAAGGCCTTCTGCGGGGCGAAGTAGTAGGCGTCGGCCTGGGTGGGATCGACCATCACGCCACCGGCGGCGGAGGTCGCATCGATCAGCACCAGCTGCTCGGTGCCGGCCCCCTCGGGGCGGCGCACCGGTGCCATCACCCCGGTGGAGGTCTCGTTCTGAGCCCAGGCGTAGGCATCGACGTCGGGACTGCTGACGGGGGAGGGGAGCGCGCCGGGCTCTGCCCGGATGACCTCGGGATCCTCCAGGTGGGGTGCGTCGCGCACCTCGGTGGCGAACTTCTGGGAGAACTCGCCGCACACCAGGTGCTGGGAGCGCCGCTCGATCAGGCCCAGGGCCGCCACGTCCCAGAAGGCAGTCGAGCCGCCGTTGCCGAGCACCACCTCGTAGCCCTCGGGGAGGGAGAACAGCTCGGCCAGGCCCGTCCGGACACGCTTCACCACGTTCTTCACCGGGGCCTGACGGTGCGAGGTCCCCAGCACGGACCCGGATGCCGCCACCAGTGCATCGACCTGGGCGGACCGCACCCGTGACGGACCGGAGCCGAAACGACCGTCGGCGGGCAGAAGGCTGCGGGGAATCGTCAGCCCGCGGATGCGAGCGGAGCGATCGTTGCTGTGATCGGACATCGTGTCCTCCTCGTGATCCCGGGGCCGGTCCGTACCGGTGACCCCAGCATCGTGCCAGTCACGCGGTGGCCGCCACGCCACGGTCCGGCAGATGAGCACATCTCTGGCAGGATCGGGGGCATGAGCCGTGCCGATCTGGACAAGAAGCCGTACGACGTCGCCGGGATGTTCGATGCCGTCGCTCGCCGCTACGACCTGATGAACGATGTCGCAGCGATGGGACAGGTGAGCATGTGGCGCGACCAGATGGTGGAGTCCCTGGCGGTCTCCGAGGGTGACACCGTGCTCGACCTGGCAGCAGGCACGGGCACCTCCTCCGCCGCGCTGGCCAGGGCCGGAGCCCGCGTGGTGGCGGCCGACTTCTCCCTGGGCATGATGACGGAGGGCCGGCGTCGTGGAGCACCCGTGCCCTTCGTCGGAGCCGACGCCCAGCACCTTCCCTTCCTAGACGACTCCTTCGATGCCGCGGTCATCAGCTTCGGACTGCGCAATGTCCACGATCCCCGCATGGGGCTGCAGGAGATGGTGCGGGTGGTGCGGCCCGGGGGAACGGTGGTCGTGTGCGAGTTCTCCACACCCACGAATTCACTGTTCCGCACCGTGTACGAGCGCTACCTGCTGCGCGCACTCCCGGCAGCCGCACGTGGGCTGTCCTCCAACTCAGACGCCTACGACTATCTGGCCGAGTCGATCCTGGACTGGCCGGGCCAGACCGAGCTTCGCTCCTGGTTCCTCGAGCTGGGACTCGAGCACTGCCAGTACCGGAACCTCTCCGGCGGGATCGTCGCGCTGCATCGTGGATACGTCCCGGGCGACTGAACCTGCAGGTCAGACGGGCGATGGACGAGCAGGTGAAGCAATGTGGCCGAGGACACCTCTGAAAAACGCCGTTTCAGCTTGACGGCCGCGCTGCCGGCCCGTAATGTTTTTCCTCGTGCCCGGCCGAACGGCACGGCGAGAGACCAGCAGTGGATCACCCGCCGAACCGCTCACCACCAGGCACAACGGCCCACCTCCAGGGCCAGCGCGGCGCGGATCACACCGCACCGAGTTGACATGGAGGAGCCGATCCCCTAAGTTATAGGGGTTGCCCCGGAACGGAAGAGCCCAGAGGGTTCGGTAGTCCGA
>NZ_JAMBDS010000064.1:0-15507 GCF_025143785.1 Brachybacterium sp. p3-SID1565 | reverse complement strand
CCCCCACCACCCCACAGATCTCATTTCCCTGACGCTCCCGGAAGGAGGCGCTCCACATGTCCGGACAGGACTGGCTCGACAAGGACTTCTACCAGGTCCTCGGCGTCTCTAAGGACGCGAGCGCGGAGGACATCAAGAAGGCCTACCGCAAGAAGGCCAAGAAGCTCCACCCCGACCGCAACCCCGGCGACAAGCAGGCCGAGGAGCAGTTCAAGCAGGTCGGTGAGGCCTACTCGGTGCTCAACGATCCCGAGGAGCGCCAGAAGTACGACGCGATCCGGGCCATGGGCTCCGGCGGTGCCCGCTTCGCTGCGGGTCCCGGCGGCCCCGGTGGCGGCGCGGGCTTCGACGACATCTTCTCCGCCATGTTCGGCGGCCAGGGCGGGGGCTTCGGCGGCCGCGACGGCCGCAGCACCGGCGGCTTCAACCCTGCCGGCGGCGGGCCCGAGCCCGACCTCGACGACCTGCTGCGCATGTTCGGCCAGCAGGGCGGCGCACCCGGAGGTGGCTTCGGCTTCGGCGGCGGGCATGGCCCTCGGCCCAGCGCCGGCCAGGACATCAACGCCCGCACCCGCATCAGCTTCCGCCAGGCGGCGCTGGGCACCGAGGTGCGCCTGAGCGTCGACGGCCGCACCGTCACCGCGCGCATCCCCGCCGGGGTGCACGACGGCCAGCGGATCCGCCTGCGCGGCAAGGGCCGGCCCGGCCACGGCGGCGGCCCCGCCGGTGACCTGATGCTCACCCTCGAGGTGGACGAGCACCCGGTGTGGAGCGCCGATGGCGCCGATCTGCGGATCACCGTGCCCGTGTCCTTCGACGAGGCAGTGCTGGGCACCACCCTGACCGTGCCGCTGCTGGACGGCGGCACCGTGGGTCTGAAAGTGCCCGCCGGCACCCCGGCCGGCCGCACCCTGCGCGTGCGCGGCAAGGGCCTGGTCACGACGAAGCGCACCGGTGACCTGCTGGTCACCGTGCAAGTCGCGGTGCCCACCCACGTGGAGGGCGCGGCGCGCAAGGCCGTGGAGGACCTGCGCGATGCGCTCGCCGACGAGGATCCCCGTGCCGGCCTCGCCGAAGCCGCCGCCCGCTGAGCGATCCACGCACGGAGCGATCCACGCCCGGAGCGATCCGCACGCTGAGAGAACGAACCGCAGGAAGGAGTGATCCCCGATGAGCCCCCACCGCATCGACGAGCGCGCCCCCGTGTTCGTGATCTCGGTGGCCGCGGAGCTCTCCGGGATGCATCCCCAGACCCTGCGCCAGTACGACCGCATCGGCCTGGTCTCCCCCCGCCGCACCGCCGGCCGGGGACGCCGCTACAGCGCCCGTGACATCGCCCAGCTGCGCGAGGTGCAGCGGCTCTCCCAGGAGGAGGGCATCAACCTGGCCGGCATCAAGCGGATCCTCGCGCTGCAGGACGAGGTGGCCTCCCTGCGCGAGCAGCTAGGCGCAGTCCACGAGGCCATCGAGGAGATGGCCGCCCGCTCCGGCGGCCGCGTGTTCTCCGCCGACCGCTCCGGCCGCGTGACCTCCCTGCGCCGTGGGGAGAGACCCGAGCGCCCGCCCGGCGGTGCGCTGGTGCTGTGGCGGCCCGACCGCCGGCGCTGACCGGCGATCCTCTCAGGCCCGACGGATGACTCCCTCGGCCTCGTAGATCCCCGCCAGGCGCTCCGCGACCCGGCCCAGGTCCACCTCCTGCGCGGCGGCGCGACCGGCTGCGGTGAGATCCGGCAGCTCGCCGTCCAGCAGGGCCCCCAGGCGCTCCTTCACCGTGGTGGGGAAGCTGGGGCCGTTGCCGCGCACCATGTGGGTGACCTCCCCGTCGGGCAGCCAGTCGCGGTAGATCGGGATGTCCCTCAGCAGCACCGGGGCCCCGCACGCCAGGGCCTCCAGCAGCACGATCCCCTCGGTCTCCTCTTTGGTGAGGAAGCAGAAGGCGTCGGCTCCCGCGTACGCATCGCGCAGGACCTCCGCCCCCACGTACCCGGGGAACAGGCAGTTGACGGGGGCCGAGGTGATCGCGGCTTCGACGTCCTTGGTGATCAGTCGCGGATCGGTGTGGCCGTACCAGACGAAGTGCACCTCTGGCATGGAGCGCGCCACCTGGACCCAGTCCAGGATTCCCTTGCGCACCATCTGGATGCCCACGCTCATCACCACGCGCGACTCCCCAGGCAGGCCCAGGGAGTCCCGCAGACGGCCGCGCGCCGAGGCGTCCGGGCGGAAGAACGAGGTATCCACCCCGTTGGAGAGCACGTGGATGCGGGTGCGGATCCCGTACTTCGGCTGGGAGACCAGGCTGCGCGAGTACGGGGTGGGGGTGATCACGGCGTCGCCCCGCCGGTACAGCAGCGCGATCCACCGGCGGAACAGCGGCGCGATCCGATTGGCGCCGGTGAAGGAGTCCCGGAAGTCCTCCTCCGTGGAGTGTGCCCACATCAGCACCGGACGGCGCCGCAGCCGCGCCCACCACGACAGCAGCAGCGTGTCCGGGAACGGGGTGTTCAGATGGATCACGTCGAAGGGGCGCAGCGGGGAGCGGACCACCTCGTGGCCCAGGGAGCGCACCGCCTGCTCCTGGTGGCGGATGGCCGCCCCGATGCCGGACTGCTTGGCGATGCGGGCCATGCCCGTCGGCATCAGCACCCGCAGCGGGCGGTCAGGGCGGACCGGGCGGGTGTTCGGGCGTGCGTGAGGCCGGCCCGTCACCATGGCATGAACTTCACCAGCAGTGCGGAGACGCCCAGGCCATAGGCGATCAGCGACCACGGCTTGCAGGTCAGGATGATCAGCAGGTAGGTGCGCCACCGCATCCGGGTGGTGCCCGTGAGATAGCACAGCAGATCGTCCGGGGCCACGGGCAGGGCGATCGCGGTGGCGAACACCCGCGTGAAATGGGGGCTGCGTGTCCAGCCCAGCGCCTTCTCCACCGCCCTCGGGGAGAACATGCGCTCGATCAGTCCCAGACCCACCTGTCGACCGATCGCGAAGTTCACGAAGGAGCCGGAGCACACCGCGAGGTAGTTGTACAGGGTGCCCTCCAGCGGCCCGAACAGCACGGGCCCGGCCACCACCAGCAACCCCCCGGGGATCACCGGGAAGATCACCGACGCGATCGAGACCATCAGGAACGCGATCGGTCCCCAGGCGCCGAGGCCGTCGATGAAGGCCTGCAGGTTCTCCAGGGAGCGCAGCGCTCCGGCCTGCCAGCCCCACCACACCAGGCCGATGCTGACCACCAGCCCCAGCAGGGGCGAGAAACGAGCTGCGATCCGCAGGGGATCGCAGCGAGGGGCGTCGACCGCCGGGCGATCAGCACGGACCGCGGGGCGCGGGGGCTGCTTCACGAGCGCGTCAGCGGTGCTCATGCCGGCACCGGTTGACGGGTCAGGATCCGTGGCGCGCGGCGGCTGCGCACCTGCTGGTACACCTCCAGCACCGCCCGGCCGAACTCGCGGGCCCCGCAGGTGGCGCGGGCATGCTCCACCGCCGCACCGGACATCGCCTCGCGGGATATGCGGTCCCCCAACAGCTGGTCCAGACGCTCGCAGAACTCCTGCTCGCCCTCCACCTGCCAACCGGTGACCCCGTCGATCACCACCGGGTCCAGGGACGGGTCGCGACGGCACAGCAGCGGCAGACCGCAAGCCAGCGCCTCGATGAACGTGAGCCCCTGGGTCTCGCTGAGGGAGGCACTGACGAACACGTCCCCGATCCGGTACCAGCGCTGCACCTCGGAGGGATCCACCACCCCGACTAACACCACACGGTCGGTGATGCCCAGCGTGCGGGCCCGGTGCACCAGTTCCGCGCGGTAGGGGCCGTCGCCCACCAGCACCAGCACGGTGTCCTCGCGGCCGGAGGCCGCCACGTGGTCCAGCACTTCGTCGAGGTTCTTCTCCTTGGCCAGGCGACACACGGACAGCAGCACGCGCTGGTCCGGGCGCACCCCGATCGCCGCCCGCAGGGCAGCGGCGTCCTCCCTCTCAGTGGCCGTGGTCGCGGGCCGGAACCGCTGCAGGTCCAGGCCCGTGGGCACCACGTGGATGGGCCGGCGCACCCGGTACGAGCGCAACAGGCGCGACACCTTCGCGGTCGGCACGATCACCGCATCCGTGCGCTCCAGCAGGCGGCGCGAGAACGAGGCCACCACCCTGCGGCCCACGGTGCGGCTGGGGGAGTAGTAGTGCGTGTAGTCCTCGTAGATGGTGTGGTATGTGTGCACCAGCGGCACCCCCAGGGTGCGGGCGATGCGGCGGGCCCACACGTGGGTGGAGAACTCGCACTGTGAGTGCACCACGTCCGGCCGCCACGCCATGATCTCGCCCAGCACGTGACGGTTCGCCGGCATGCCGATGCGAGCATGGTCGTACACCAGCTGGGCGGAGAGAGAACCGATGTGGTAGACACCGCCCTCACTCCACGTGCGCATCCCGTCGGAGAGGGTGAGGACCCGCACCTCGCAGCCCAGGGCCTCGAGCTCGCGCCGCAGGGTGCTGACCGAGGCCACCACACCGTTGACCACGGGCTCCCACCAGTCGGTGGTCAGCAGCACGCGCAACGGCCGCTCCGGGTGGGGGACGTTCCGCTCCAGGGGGCGGAGCCTCAGCTTGTTCACCCCTCGAGCATCCCACCCGGTGCGCGCAGGCGCCTCCGACGGAAGGCCGAACCGGGTCAGACCGGGGTCTGATCCCGGTACCGACCTTCCACGGTGCGTGCCCCTCGCCTTCATGTCACCGAGACTACGGTCCCGCGGCGAGCACCACGACGGGGCACGCCCGCCGTGTCACGGAGAGTTCCCCCCTTGTACCTCAGTCGGATACCTGATAAGTAGCGGTGAGGGAGGCGGAGCCCAGCTGCTGGGTGAAGATCGCGAAGCGGGTGCCCACGTGCGGATCAGCAGGATCGGCCCCCAGGGACTCCACTGGCAGCGCATGCACGGTGAAGACGTAGCGGTGCGCGGGGCCCGCCGGGGGGTTGGGGCCGTCGTAGCCCGCGCGGCCGAAGTCATTGGTGGCCTGCTTGAGGGAGTCGTCCTGGCGCCCCACCCCGGCGGGAAGGGACGTGGTGGTGGCGGGGATGTCCCAGGCCACCCAGTGCCAGAAGCCGGAACCGGTGGGAGCGTCCGGGTCGTAGCAGGTCACCGCGAAGCTCTTCGTGCCCTCCGGGGCACCGGACCAGGAGAGATCCGGGGAGACGGAGGAGCCGTCCTGCTCGGGAGCGAGGTGCTCACCGGAGACGACGGAGCCGTCGGGAAGGGCGGAGGAGGTCAAGGTGAACGTGTTCTCGGTCATACCCCCAGCGTAGGCAGGACTGCCGGGGGTGTCGAGACACATCAACGCGGCCCCCGGGGCGCCGCAGCGGGCAGTGGTTGCCTCTATACACTGACGCTCATGTCTGCCCCGCACCCCCAGGACTCCCTGCCCGCGTTCATCCCCGTCGTGGTGGGCGGCGACATCGGCGCCTACTCCCTGGCGCGCGCCTTCCACGAGGCCTACGGCATCCGCTCAGTGGTGATCTCCCGACTGCAGGGCTGGCACATCTCGCGCTCGGCGATCATCGAGAACGTGCGCTGCGCGGACCCGTTCGACGCCGCCCAGCTCGCCCCCGTGCTGCAGGACGTCGCCGCCGCGCACCCCGAGGGACGACTGCTGCTGCTGGGATCGGCCGACGCCACGGTCAAGGCCATCATCCGGGTGCGCGACGAGACGGACGCCCTGGACGAGCGCTGGGTGGCCCCGTACGTGGACTTGGAGACCTTCCGGGCGGGGACCGAGAAGCAGAACTTCACCGAGCTGTGCGAGCGCCTCGGCGTGGACCACCCCAGCACCCGGATCGTGGACCTCGCGCAGGAGGTCGCCGACGATCTCGAGGTGCCCTTCACCTACCCGGTGATCGCCAAGCCCGCCGAGGTCTCGGAGTGGAAGCGGGCAGATTTCCCGGGCAAGCAGAAGGTCCACACCGTGGGCAGCCACGAGGAGCTGCTCGACCTCCTGCGCACCATCCGCGCGGCCGGCTACCGCGAGAGCATCATCGTCCAGGACCGCATCCCGGGTGACGACCAGAACATGCGGATCCTCACCTGCTACTGCGATGCGCAGTCCCGGGTGCGGTTCGCCTCCTGGGGCCGCACCCTGCTGGAGGAGCACACCCCGGGCGCGATCGGGAACCCGGCGGCGATCATCACCGGTGTGGACGAGGAGATGGTGGCCCAGGCCCAGCAGCTGTGCGCCGCACTGGGGTGGGTGGGCTACGCCAACTTCGACCTCAAGCACGATCCGCGCGACGGCCGCACGAAGTTCTTCGAGCTGAACCCGCGCCTGGGCCGCTCCAACTACTACGTCACCGCCGGGGGGCACAACCCCGTGCGGTGGTACGTGGACGAGCATCTCGGGACGGGCCTGCCCGAGGTCGCGGAGGGCGAGGATCCGCAGATCGTCCAGCACCAGGAGGAGACCCTCTACACCGTGGTGCCGGTGGCGCTGGTCAAGAAGTACACCACCTTGCCGGAGGCCAGGGCACAGCTGCGCCGGGTGCTGAAGTCCCGCCGGGTCCGCAACCCGCTGCTGTACCGGGGCGTGGAGAAGGACCCGGTGCGCCTGTGGTACACCGTCGCGGCCATGGCGAACTATGTGCGGAAGTTCCGCAGGTACTACCGTCCGGAGACGGCGTCGTGACCGATGCGGGGAGGCCCGCCACGGGGCGCCTCGAGGAGACCGGCGGCCGGCTGGACGCCGGCAGCTGGTCGCAGCCGGTGGTGGGGGTGCTCGGCGGGCTGGGCCCCGCCGCGACCGCTGTGTTCCTGGACCTGCTGGTGCGCGCCACCGACGCCCGCACCGACCAGGACCACCTGGACCTGGTGGTCTCCCAGCACTCCAGCACCCCGGACCGCACCGCCCGGATCCTCGATGCCGAGGCGGCCGATCCCGGTCCCGTCCTCGCGCGCGATGCTGCGATGCTCGAGCGGATCGGCGCCCAACTGCTGGTGCTGCCGTGCAACACCGCCCACCACTTCGTGCAGGGAGTGCGCGAGGCGACCGCCATCCCCTTCGTGAGCATCGTCGAGGCCACCGCCAGGGCGGCCGCGCAGCGGGTCGCCCACAGCGGCAGGCCGGTCGCGGTGTTCGCCACCGAGGGCAATGTGCGCGCCGAGGTGTTCGAGCATGCGCTCGCGGCGGAGGGGGCTCGGCCGCTGATCCCGGAGCGTTCCCTGCAGGACCGCATCAACACGCTCATCTACGACCAGGTCAAGGCCAACCGCCCGGTGGACACCACGCTCTTCGAGGAGTGCGTGGACACGGCCCTGGAGGCCGGTGCCGGCACGGTGGTGCTGGGCTGCACGGAGCTGTCAGTGATCTACGACCAGCACGGGTACCGGGGCGATGAGCGCCTGGTGGACTCCCTCACGGTCCTGGCCGAGCAGACCATCCTGGCCTCGGGCAAGCGTCTCTCGCCCGGCTTCGGCTGACCTGGGCCCCGCTGACACCCCGCTCCGGCTGGACACCGGTCCGGCCGCGCCGCAGGAAGTCAGCGCGCAGCACGGGGCAGCGGGCCTCAGAACCCGGTGGCGGAGGGCCTGGGGTAGTACCGACGGAACTTGCGCACGTGGTTCAGCCGCACCGCCTGAGCGTAGGCACGCATCCACGGCCTCTCGGCAGGATAGTCCCACGGGTTCACGGTGCGCCTGCGGGCCACCTCGTGCAGGCGCCGTCGCTGGATCGGGTCCAGCACGTAGCGGCGCAGCAGCCGCAGCGGCACGATCGAGTACAGCACCTCCGGGAGCCCGACCACGGGCTCAGGCGTGCGGCCATGGACGGCGTCCTCGACCATGAACCGTGCCACGTTCGCCCCCGCCCCCGTGACGTAGTAGCTGTTGCGGCCGATGCGCGGATTGATCTCCAGGAATCGCTGGGAGCCGTCCCGCGGATCCTCCTTGATGTCCACATTGGCGAAGCCGACATAGCCGGTGGCATCGAGCAGCAGCCGGGCCTGCTCCAGCTGCTGCGGGAAGTCCGTGGTGATCATGGCGGCCGGACGCCCCAGCGCCTCCGGGGTGTGCTCCTCGAGCAGCACCGCTGCGCTGGCCAGAAGGGTCACCGTACCGCGGGCGTCCCGGTAGGCGGTGATGGAGCGCATCGCGGTGTCGTCCCCGGGGATCAGCTCCTGAAGCACGAAGCGGTCGCGGAAGCCCGCCGCGTGGAGACGGTCGCAGAGGTCCTCCAGCTCGCGCCGGTCCTCCAGGAAGTACACCTTCTTCTTGCCCGCCATGCGCAGCTCGGCGTGGGGGCCGCCCACGGCCGGCTTCGCCACGATCGGGAAGTCGAAGGGCAGTTCGCCGATCTCGGGCGCACCGCCACTGCGGAAGTCCAGCACCCGCGTGGACGGGACCGTGATGTCGTGCTGCTCGCACAGTTCGGCGAAGCTGGCCTTGTCCGCGAGCTGGTTCGCCGTCTCCAGGCTGGGCACCCGCAGCAGGTAGTGCTGCTCGAGCAGCTCTGCATGGCGGGCCAGGAATTCCACGTGGCTGTCGTTGTTGCACAGCAGGAGCGCGGGGCGTCCCTGCGGTCGTCCGGCCGCAAGGTCCAGCAGGGCCTGCAGGCGCTCCTGCTCGCCGCTGCCCGCCGGTTCGTGGACACGGCAGGTGACCGAGCGGTGCATCGGGGCCGGAGCGTTGGCCGCCACGACGGTGGAGACCACCCCGTACTCCTCGTGGAAGGCCCGGGTCAGTGCGTAGATGCCCAGACCGGACCCGATCATCACCACGTCGAAGCCGGGATCGGCCTTCGTGCGGGCCGCGGCGCGGGAGGAACGGGGACGGATCATGAGGAGCTCCTCGGCACGCCACGCGGCGCGCTGACGACGACAGGAACAGGGGGCAGCGGAGCGCCGCTGCAGGTGGCCAACGGCCGGTGCGGCGGCTGGCCGGGCCGTCTCCGCACCTCCGACAGACTACCGGAGGGGGCCTGCTCGGGCGGTGCACCGGTCCGTGCCCGGGCGTGCGGCATCGGTGCGCCTACTCGCGCCCGGCCCTGCCGTGTCCGGTCCTGTCGCGTCATGCCCGGTGCAGCCACACCGCGCTGTCCGCCACGATCGCTCCACCCTCCAGCGGTGCCGAGGCGAGCAGCACCTCGGCGTGGGCTCCCCGGGGCAGGGCTTGCAGCTCGACCGGGTCGTCGGTGGTGTTGACCACGACCAGCACCGGCCCGTGCTCCACCATCAGCACGCCCTGGGGGGCGCCCTCGACGAAGGCCACCCGATCGCCGACACCGTGCGCACCCAGGTGCAGCTCGCGGCGCAGGCGCAGCGCCTCGCGGTACAGCTCCAGCGTCGATCCCTCAACGCCGCGCTGACGGTCCGCGGCGAGCACCCCGAACACCTCGGGCTGGGGCAGCCAGCTTTCGCCGCTGGGGGAGAAGCCGAAGGCGGGGGCGTCGGCCTGCCAGGGCAGGGGCACCCGGCAGCCGTCGCGCCCGGGCACGCCCGCACGCTTGTGGGCGGGGTCCTCACGCAGCTCGTCAGGGATGTCGGCCACTTCCGGCAGCCCCAGCTCCTCGCCCTGGTACAGGTAGGCCGAGCCCGGAAGGGCCAGCATCAGCAGGGTGGCGGCGCGGGCTCGCGCCAGGCCCAGCTGCGCGTCGGGGTGCTCCTGGCGGGACAGGCCCTCGCCGAAGCGGTGCTCCGGAGGGAAGCCGTAGCGGGTGGCGTGGCGGATCACGTCGTGGTTGGACAGCACCCAGGTGGTGGGGGCGCCCACCTCGTCGGCCAGCCGCAGCGGCTCGGAGATGGCGTGCTGGAAGGCCTCCACGTCCCAGCGGGACTGCAGGAAGCCGAAGTTGAACACCTGGTGCATCTCGTCAGGGCGCACGTACTTGGGCATCGAGGCCTCGGGGATCCAGGCCTCGCCCACCATCATCCGCTCGCCGGGGTACTCGTCCAGGATCGCGCGCCACTCGCGGTAGATCGCGTGCACACCGTCGTTGTCGAAGTAGACGGGCACCTCGCCCTCGGGCACCACGGCCATCCCCTCGGAGTCGACGGGGGAGTCGGGCAGGCCCTCGGGCTTGACCATGCCGTGGGCGACGTCCACCCGGAAGCCGTCCGCTCCGCGGTCCAGCCAGAAGCGCAGCACGTCCGCGAACAGCTCGTGCACGGCGGGGTTCTCCCAGTTGAAGTCCGGCTGGGTGGTGTCGAACAGGTGCAGGTACCACTGCCCGGGGGTGCCGTCGGCCTCGGTGATGCGGGTCCAGGCGTCGCCGTGGAAGATGGACTGCCAGTTGTTGGGCGGCAGCTCGCCGTGCTCCCCGCGCCCCTCGCGGAACATGTACATCTCGCGCTCGGGGGAGCCGGGGGCGGCCGCCAGGGCCTGCTTGAACAGCACGTGCTCGCTCGAGGAGTGGTTGGGGACGATGTCCACGATCACCTTGAGGTCCAGCTCGTGGGCACGGGCGATCAGCTCGTCGGCGTCGGCGAGGGTGCCGAAGCGGGGGTCGACGTCCCGGTAGTCCGCGACGTCGTAGCCGCCGTCGTTCTGCGGGGAGGTGTAGAAGGGGGAGAGCCACACGGCGTCGGCCCCCAGCTCGGCGATATGGGGCAGGCGGGCGGTGATGCCGGGCAGGTCGCCCATGCCGTCGCCGTCGCTGTCGGCGAAGGATCGCGGGTACACCTGGTACACCACGGCGTCGCGCCACCACTGGCGGTGGGCCTGCTCGGTGGCGCGGTGGTCAGCGGTGACGGGGGCGTTCTGGGTCACGGGGTGTCCTCCTGGACGGTAGCGGTCGGGGCCGGGCCATCCGGCCCGGGGATCGTGGCAGCGCTGCGGGACAGCAGCGTGATGGTGGCGCCGGGGCTGTCGGCCTCCAGGGCCAGGACCTGGCCCGTGGCCGATGCGCGTGCACCGCCGATCGCGGCGAGGGCCTCGGGCGCCTCGGTGGGCGGGAGATGGGCCAGGTCGATCTCCACCCTGCCATGGGCGGCGCGGGCGAGGTGCACCAGGATGTCCCCGGCAGGGTGCGTGCGCAGCAGGACGAGGGAATCCTCACCCATGTGCAGCCACTGGATGCCGCCCCGGCGCAGTGCCGGGTGCCGCCTGCGCAGCGCGAGCAGTTCGCGCAGCACCGGCCAGATCCCGGGATCGATCTGCTCCTCCACCACGGTGGAGGGCTGCACCGGCTCGCCCCGTCGCACGCGGTCGACGGCCTCCCAGGGCATCGGGGTGCGGGAGTGCTCCCCGGTCAGGCCCTGCAGCCCCAGCTCGTCGCCGGCGAACACCGTGGGCACGCCGGGCAGGGCGGCCAGGGCGGTGATCGCCACCAGGTGCGCCTGGTGGTCGCCCACCACGGTGCGGGTGCGCGGTGTGTCGTGGCTGGACAGCTGGTTCTGGGAGTGCAGGCGGGAGGGCCAGGGCAGGTGCGCGTTGTAGTCGCGCAGGGTGCGGGCCGCTGCCCAGCCGGGGATGCGCGGTGCGGTCATCGGCAGGCCCAGCCAGTTCAGCGGGGAGCCCTCGGGGCAGAGCCACGCCCACAGGGGACGGGTGAAGCCGGTGTAGTTCATGGTGCCGTGCCAGCCGTCGCCGGCCAGGTCACCGCTGGCGTCATGACCGTGCTCCGCCAGCAGCCAGGTGTCCCGCCCAATGTGTTCGCGCACCTCGCGCATGGTGGCGCGGATGGTGCGGGCCACTTCGTGGGTGAGGTCCTCCGCACCGTTGCGGCCGGTCATGTTGGCCACGTCGATGCGCCACCCGTCCGCGAGGAAGGGTGCGCGGAGGTAGCGGCCCACGACGCTGTCCGGCCCGGACAGCAAGCGCTCGCGCAGCTCCGGGGAGGAATGCTCGAGCGAGGGCAGGGTGGGCACCCCGATCCAGCAGCGGTAGTCGGCGGGGTGCTCGTGGAAGCGGTAGAAGCCGGCCTCGGTGCTGCCGGCATCTGCCTGGGCGGTGCGGAACCACTCATGGGTGTCCCCGGTGTGGTTGGTGGTCAGGTCCACCATCAGCCGCATGCCCCGCTCGTGCAGCGCCCGGGAGAGCCGCACCAGGGCCTCGTCCCCGCCCAGCAGGGGGTCCACACGGTCGAAGGTACTGGCGTCGTAGCGGTGCGCGGAGCCGGCGGGGAACACCGGGGTCAGGTACACGACGTCGGCCCCCAGCTCCTGGATGTGGTCCAGGTGCTCGATCACCCCGTCCAGATCACCGCCGTAGAGCTGCTGCCCGTTGACCATGCCGTCCAGTGAGGGCGGCTCGTCCCAGGCCATGGGGCGGGCCCAGTCCGGCAGCTGGTCCGGGGCGAAGCGGCCGTGCTCATCGGTGGGGGAGGCGGCGGAGCGCGCGAAGCGGTCCGGGAACACCTGGTACACCACCGCGTCGTCCACCCAGTCCGGTGCCGGCTCGTGCGCCACCAGGCGGAAGTCGGTCGCATCGGCGACGTCCCAGGGGACGATGCCGGCTGCGGTCAGCCACGCGTACCTCGGCACCTCTGCGCTTGCTTCCGGATCGCCCACCAGGCAGAAGCGGTAGGGCTGGACAGGGTTCACCACCGTCGTGGTCACCGCGAACCAGGTGCCGCCCGGCAGGGCGGCATGGGGCTGCTCAGCTGCCAGCACCGCCGTGGAGATCTCCCCATCGACGATGGTGCGCAGCGCGACGGCGCTGACCGGCCAGCTGTGCGGCACCCACACCCGCAGCTCCACCTCCTCCCCGAGCGCCCGCGGCGGGCGTGGCACGAACAGCGGGCCGGAGTCGTGCATCGGCTGCTGCGGCAGGGGAACCCCGGTGGGATCGGCCGGGGCGCTGGGGGCAATGGTGCTCATGGGGGTCCTTCGGGTCGGACGGCGCACGGCGGGCAAGGCGGGACGGGGCGCGGAACGAGGAGCCGGCGCGACGACGAACCGGCGGGCCGAGAGGTCTCGGCCCGCGGGCAGGAGGAAGTGCTCCTCGCAGTACGCCGATCAGCCCTTGACAGCGCCGGCCGTGGAGCCGCCGACGATGTAGCGCTGCAGGAACTGGTACAGGATGATCACCGGGACCATGATCATCACCGAGCCGGCAGCGAACACGCCCAGGTTGTTGGAGCGGTTCTCGGACAGCAGGCCGTACAGGCCCACCGCCAGGGTCTTGTTCTCGTCACTGGTCAGGAAGATCGAGCCCAGCAGGAACTCCGAGAGGACGCCCACCAGGGACAGCAGCAGGGTGGTGGCCAGGATCGGCACCAGCGCCGGCAGCAGGATCCGGGTGAACACCTGCCAGTGGTTGGCGCCGTCGATGATGGCGGCTTCGTCCAGCTCCTTCGGCACCGTGTCGAAGAAGCCCTTGATCAGCCACACCTGTCCCAGCGAGCCGCCCAGCAGGATGATCAGGTAGCCGGGCACGGAGTCCAGCCCCAGCAGGGGGACCACCTTGCCCAGGTCCGAGATCATCGTGTAGATCGCGATCATCGAGAGAATCGCCGGGAACATCATCACCAGCAGCAGCGACAGCAGGCCGATGCGGCGGCCCTTGAAGCGGAAGCGGCTGAAGGCGTACGCGGCCATCACCGAGAGGAACACCTGCACGAAGGCGACGGTGAAGCACACGATGACGGTGTTGAGGTACCAGCGCAGGAACGGGCCGCGCTCGCCGGACAGCAGCGACTCGTAGTGCCGGAAGCTGAACTCCCTGGGGATCAGGCTGGTGGCAGCGACGGTGCCGGTGGGGTTCAGCGACGCCGAGATCACGAACAGGATCGGGAACACGGCGAAGATGACTGCGAGGATGCCGACGATGTGACGCCAGCCGATCTCCGCGAACCAGCGGCCGAAGCTCATCCTGTGCTGGGGGACCTGAGGAGCAGGAATGCTCGACGTGGTCGAGGCAGCGGGTGCAGACATGGGGGCCATCTCCTCAGTTGACGTCTTCGAGAGCACGAGTGAAGCGGAACTGCACGGCCGCCAGGATGCCCGTCAGGACGAACAGCATCACGGACACGGCGGAGGCGAAGCCGAAGTCGGCTCCCGAGCCGCCGAAGGCGATGCGGTAGATCATCGAGATCAGGATGTCCGTGGAGCCGCGGGTGAACTCGCCCGGCGGGAAGGGACCACCCTGGGTGAGCAGCTCGATCGCGTTGAAGTTGTTGAAGTTGAACGCGAAGGAGGCGACCAGCAGCGGGGCCACCGCCACCAGCAGCAGCGGCATCACCACCTTGACGGTTGCCTGGAAGCGGCTGGCCCCGTCGATCTTGGCGGCCTCCAGCACGTCCCCGGGGATGGACTGCAGAGCACCGGTGGAGATGATGAACATGTAGGGGAATCCCATCCACAGGTTCGTCAGCAGCACCGCCACCTTGGCCAGAGTGGGATCGCCGAACCAGTTGAGGTCGAGGTTCAGCATCTCGTTGATCAGGCCGAAGTCGCGGTTGTAGAAGTTCGACCACACCAGCAGGGCGATGAAGCCCGGCACGGCGTACGGCATCAGCAGGATCGAGCGGTACAGCCGGCGGCCCTTGAGCCGCTCGTCGTTGAGGATCAGTGCCAGGGCGAAGCCCAGGATGAAGGTGGACAGCACCGAACCGGCGGCGAACACCAGGGTCCAGGTGAAGGCACCCAGGAACTGCGAGGCGATGTTCGAGTTGGTGAACAGGCGCTCGTAGTTCTTCGTCCCCACGTTCTGAAGCCAGGACTGGGAGAAGGCGGGACGGCCGTCCTCGCCCACGAAGTACTCCGTGTCGCCCACCTTCGCCACGCTGTACTCGGTGCCGGAAGCGGTGTCGACGATGACGTCGCGCTCCTCGTCGTACTGCAGCACCGTGGTGCCCACGAAGGCCTGGTTCACGCTCAGGGGACGGATCGCGGAGGTGTCGTCCACCGGCACCGCGAGCTGCTGCAGCTCGTTGTACACGGCGTTGACCTCGCGCATGTCCAGCACGTCGCCCTGCGGCACCTCGGTGACGCGGCCGTCGGCCACGGTGACGTCGGAGGCGTCGACCTGCTCCAGCGGCTGCTCCTCGCTGCCGCGGAACACGTCACCGGTCTCGGGCTCCAGCAGCCACAGCTCGAAGGGCCCCTCGGTGGGGGAGCCCATCGTCGCGACCGTCATGTTGTAGCGCGGGGCGTCGGCCGTCTGCTGCACGGAGTTGGAGACGATCGAGTTGATCGCCTGCTCCTTGGTGCCGCGGGTGCCGTCGCCGAAGTTGGTGAAGGAGTACCCCACCGTCAGGATGATCGGGGTGATCAAGAAGACCACCAGGAAGAACGTGCCGGGGAAGAGGTACTTGCCGGGGATGAACCGCTTGGTGGAGTACAGCACGAAGATCGCGATCGCAGAGCCGATCAGGACGATCAGCCACATCCACAGCTGCTGTGCGATCAGGAGCGGAGCGAAGAAGACGACGAGGGCCAGGACCACGCCGAGGAAGAGGACGCGGCCCAGGACGGAGGTGATCGTGGTGGTCCCGCGCGTCTGTTCAGCAGCGGGGGACGAGGTGGAGGTCATGGCGACGATGCCTTTCGGAAACCCTGAGGAGGAAGGCGACGGGGGCGGGG
>NZ_JAMBDS010000063.1:0-15815 GCF_025143785.1 Brachybacterium sp. p3-SID1565 | reverse complement strand
CACCGCCCCGTCACGCCTCGAGTGCACGTACGGGAGACCGAGAGGGGAACGATGGCCGACGCGAGAGCACGCACCCAGGACCGGGGGCGTGAACTGCACTGGTTCGGCTTCAACCGCGCCCTGGTCGTCCTGCAGCGGGTCGCGCTGTTGATCGCTGCTCTCACCGCGCTGGTACCCGTGGCACTGCTGGTCGCAGCCGTCATCGGCAGCAGACAGTCGGCCTGGACTGTGGCACTTGTCATCGGGGGTGGGTTCCTGTACCTGGCGGTGAGCGGCGCCGTCCTGGCGCTCGCATGGCGCAGCACGTCGATGGCCATGGTGGTGACCACCACCGGCATCGAGGTGCGGGGGTACTGGATCCGTCGCTGGATCCCGTGGGATCAGATCGCGATGATCGAGTCCAGCACCCACTGGTACTGGCGCAGGGCCACCTGCATCCACACCCACCACACCCTCTCGGCCAACGGCGAGCGCATCACCGCCGCCGTCACGGCCTACCAGTACATCTTCTGGCGCAGCGAGCCGTACGACGCCCGGGCCCGCGATCCGCGCGAACACCTCGCGCCCACCCGGGCGGCGATGGACGCGCACCGCAGGTACCTGCGCGGCGAATTCCCCGCTGCCGCTGCCGGCACTCGAGAAGGAGCCGGGTGACGATACCGCCGATCCGTGCGCCCGGGCGGGTGCTCACCGCTGAGCAGGCCCGGCAGGCGCGCGCGCTCCACGA
The DNA here is from genome assembly GCF_025143785.1 of Brachybacterium sp. p3-SID1565. Classification (NCBI taxonomy): domain Bacteria; kingdom Bacillati; phylum Actinomycetota; class Actinomycetes; order Micrococcales; family Dermabacteraceae; genus Brachybacterium; species Brachybacterium sp. p3-SID1565. The sequence goes on along the minus strand of NZ_JAMBDS010000063.1, from coordinate 15,088 downwards.
GGAGCGGGCCGACGCCCTCACCGCCGGTCACCGGGAGCGGCGCGCACGAGGGGAGAAGCACCCGGTGGAGGACTTCCTGTTCTCCTACTACCCCTTCTCCGCAGCCCGGCTGCGTCGCTGGCATCCGGGGTGGCGCACGGCCTACGACCCTGCCGCCGACTTCGACCCAGCGGGGCACGGGATCGGCGGTGACGTGCAGGAGGCCGGTTCGCGCACCTGGTACGTGGACGTTCCCGCGACAACGCCCCTGCGCCGGGCGGATGTGGGCCGGTACCTCGCCGAGCGCTCCGATGCTCTCCGCTTCATGGTGCGCCTGCTGTCGGCCTCCTCCATGGCGCTGCGCTCCCCGCAGTTCGGCTGCTTCGGCCTGCACGAATGGGCGATGGTGCATGGGCTCCGACCCGGTCAGCAGCGTCACGAGGCCCTCCCGCTGCGCCTGAACCAGGCCGAGACGGACGCCGTGGTGGAGCGCGAGCGCCTGGTGTGCTCGCACATCGATGCGTTCCGCTTCTTCACCCCCTCGGCCGCTCCGCGCAACGCCACCCAGCCCACTCGGGCCACACAGATGGCCAATGACAATCCTGCGTGCCTGCACGTGGGGATGGACCTGTACAAGTGGGCCATGAAGCTCTCACCCCTGGTCTCGAGCACCCTGGCGCTGGACTGCTTCGAGCATGCCCGCCAGACCCGCGTGTTGGACATGGAGGCGAGCCCTTATGACGTTCGGCCCCTGGGGTACGGGGTAGTCCCGATCGAGACGCCGGCGGGTAAGGCGGAGTACGTACGACGGCAGCGCGCCCTGGCCGACAGAGCCGAGGAGCTCCGCGGGCGGATCCTGGGTGAGCTCGAGGGATTGCCGGTCGACGCTCCCTGACCAGTGAGAGGCCTGCACCTAAGCGGATGGCTGCACCTGAGAGACTGGACCCATGGCTTTGCTGACGCGCTTCCTGCCCGGTGACCACTCCTCCCCTGTCGCTGCGGACGACGAGGCCGCGCAGGACCGGATCGTCGAGGGCTTCATCGCCTCCCAGCAGGCCATCGGCCGCAGCCTCTACCCGCACCAGGAGGAGGCGCTGCTGGCGATCGCCGCCGGGGATCACGTGATCGCAGCGACCCCCACCGGCTCGGGCAAGACCACCATCGCCTACTGCGCGATCTTCGCGGCCATGGCCCGGGGCCAGCGCTCCTACTACACCGCCCCCATCAAGGCGCTGGTGAGCGAGAAGTTCTTCGACCTGGTCTCCCAGTTCGGCGCCGAGAACGTGGGCATGATGACCGGGGACAGCTCGGTGAACCACGACGCCCCGATCATCGTGTGCACCGCGGAGATCCTCGCCAACCACGCCCTGCGCGACGGCCCCACCTCCGATGTGGGCCTGGCCGTGATGGACGAGTTCCACTTCTACGGGGACCCCCAGCGCGGCTGGGCCTGGCAGGTGCCGCTGGTGGAGCTGCCGGACTGCCAGTTCGTGCTGATGAGCGCCACCCTGGGTGATGTCTCCTTCTTCGAGGAGGACCTCGAACAGCGCACGGGGCGTCCGGTCACCACCATCGACGACGCGCCCCGCCCGGTCCCGCTGGACTTCCGCTGGTCGCTCGAGCCCCTGCCGGACACCATCGCCACCATCGTCGAGGACCGCGACGCGCCGGTCTACATCGTGCACTTCACCCAGAAGGAGGCGCTCGAGCAGGCGCAGGCCCTGAAGGGCCAGAAGATCCTCACCGCCGCGGAGAAGGAGCAGGTGCGGGAGATCATCGGCGACTTCCGCTTCGCCAAGGGCTTCGGGCGGGTGCTGTCCGGCCTGGTGCGTGAGGGGATCGGCGTGCACCACGCCGGCATGCTCCCCAAGTACCGGCGTCTGGTGGAGAAGCTGGCCCAGTCCGGGCTGCTGAAGATCATCTGCGGCACCGACACCCTGGGGGTGGGCATCAACGTGCCCATCCGCACCGTGCTGCTGACAGCGCTGGCGAAGTACGACGGGCGTCGCACGCGCCTTCTGAACGCGAGGGAGTTCCACCAGATCGCCGGCCGTGCGGGCCGGGCGGGCTTCGACACCGTGGGCCACGTGGTGGTGCAGGCCCCCGTGTGGACCATCGAGTTCGAGAAGGAGCGGGCCAAGGTGCGTGCCCGCGAGGAGGCCGGCACGGCGCCCAACAGCGCCAAGAAGCGCAAGAAGGAGCCGAGGCCCAAGGTCCCCGACGGCGCGGTGACGTGGTCCGAGCAGAACCTCACCAAGCTGGTGGAGAACCCGCCCGAGCAGCTCCGCCCCCACCTTCGGATCACCGCCTCCATGGTGCTGGCGCTGATCGCCCGGCCCGGGGACGCGATCGCTGCTGGCCGCCACTTGATCATGACCAGCCACCAGACCCGCACCCAGAAGCTGGCGCTGGTCAAACAGGCGGTCGACATCTTCCGCGGGCTGCGCGACGCCGACATCATCGAGATCCTCGCTGAGCCCGATCATCTGGGTCGTCGCATCGCCCTGGTGGAGGACCTTCAGCTGGACTTCACCATGAACCAGCCGCTGGCCCCGTTCGCGATCGCCATGATCGACTCCCTGGACGAGGAGTCTGACACGGTCACCCTGGACACCGTCTCGATCATCGAGGCGATCCTCGAGGACCCTATGCAGATCCTGCTGGCACAGCAGAACGCCGCCAAGGGCGAGCTGCTGGCGGAGCTGAAGGCCGACGGCGTCGAGTACACCGAGCGGATGGCCCAGCTGGACGAGGTCACCTGGCCCAGGCCCCTGGAGGAGGACCTCGAGGCCGCCCTGGAGATCTACCGCGGAAAGCACCCCTGGGTGCGGGCCGGTGACCTCTCCCCCAAGTCGATCGTGCGCGAGATCTACGAGACCGGGCAGACCTTCAGCGAGTTCGTGCAGCGCTACAGCCTGGCCCGCAGTGAAGGCATCGTGCTGCGCTACCTCTCCGACGCCTACCAGGCGATGCGCCGCACCATCCCGCAGGATCTGCGCACCACGCAGCTCGAGGACATGATCGAGTGGCTCGGGGTGCTGGTGCGCGGCATCGACTCCTCGCTGCTGGACGAGTGGGAGGCCCTCACCCATCCCGAGGACGCCACCGACGGTGCCGAGGAGATCCGCCCCTCGACCCCGCGCGGCCTCTCCGCCCAGACCAAGGTGCTGCGCACCATGGTGCGCTCGGCCATGTGGCAGCGCGTGGAGCACTTCGCCTTCGAACGCGAGGCACGCCTGGCGGAGCTGGACGGCGCCTCGGGCTGGGACCGGAAGGCCTGGGCCGAGGCGATGGACGACTACTACGACACCTACGACCACGTCGGCATCGACGGCCCGGCCCGCTCACCGCAGCTGCTGCAGATCACCGAGGAGTCCAAGGTGTGGCGGATCCGACAGGTGCTGGACGATCCGGACCACAACCGCGACTGGGGCATCGAGGCCGAGCTGGACCTGGAGGCGACCGACGAGGCCGGCGAGCCGGTGCTGGCGATCACCCACGTGGGCGAGCTGGGCGGGCACTGACGCCGGTATCGGCTCCCTGCGCGCTCCCCGCTCAGCGCACGGGAAGGGTACGGTCGAGGGATGGACCACGACCGGCGTCACGACCTCGTCCTGTTCGGTGCCAGCGGCTTCATCGGCCGTCTGGTCGCCCAGCACCTCGCCGACCAGGCTCCCCCCGGGCTGCGCATCGCCCTGGCGGGCCGCACCGTCTCCCGCCTGGAGGAGGTGCGGGACCGGCACGGCCGCCCCGAGTGGGATCTGCTCACCGCTGACAGCAGCGACCAGGCCGCGCTGGCGGACCTGGCCACATCGACCCGGGTGGTGCTGAGCACCGTCGGCCCGTACCACCGCCACGGCCTGCCGCTGGTGCTCGAGTGCGCCCGCGCCGGCACCGACTACGTGGACCTGACCGGGGAGGTCGCCTTCGTGCGCGCGTCGATCGACCGCGCCCATGACGAGGCGGTGCGCACCGGGGCCCGCATCGTCCACTCCTGCGGCTTCGACTCGGTCCCCTCCGATCTGGCCGTCCACCTCCTGCACGGCGCCGCCACCGCAGACGGAGCGGGCGGGCTGGGCGACACCACCCTGTTGGTGACACGGCTGCGCGGTGGGCTCAGCGGAGGCACCGTGGACTCGATGCGCGAGCAGCTCTCCCTGGTCCGCTCCGACCGGGAGGCGGCGCAGCTGGCCGCCGATCCCTACGCGCTCGCACCGGACCGTGCCGCCGATCCGCGCCTGCCCGGGCAAGAGGACTCCACGGACGTCTTCGTCGAGGCGGGCTCCGGCCGGTGGACGGCCCCGTTCGTCATGGCCTCCTACAACACCCGCATCGTGCGCCGCAGCCACGCGCTGCTGCGCGAGCACGGGGACACACCGGCGGGGTACGGCGCGGCGTTCCGGTACCGCGAGATGGTCGACACCGGGCGAGGGCGGAGGGGACGCCGGCGTGCACAGGCGCTCCGCACCGGACTCGCGGCGCTGTGGCTGGGGCTGAGCACACCGGGCCTGTCGCGGATCGTCGATGCTCTGCTGCCGAAGCCCGGCGAGGGCCCCTCCCCCGAACAGCGCGCCTCCGGCCTGTTCGAGGTGCAGGCCCGGACCACCGCCCAGGACGGGCAGGGGTACCTGGCCACCGTGGGCGCCCAGGGTGACCCCGGGTACGCCGCCACCTGCGTGATGATCGGACAGTGCGCGCTCGCCCTGGCCGTGGAGCCCGAGCGCTGCCGCCCCGGCGGGGGCGTGCTGACACCGGCCGTGGCCCTGGGCGATGTGCTCGTCGAGCGGCTGCGGGCGCAGGGGTTCCGGTTGCGCGTGGACCCCCTCTAGGCGCCGGTCTCCTGCGGCTCCCGGCGGGGCAGCACCTTGCGCATGATGTCGGTCGAGGTGACCACGCCGAGGAACTCCTCCCCGTCCATGACCGCCGCGAGCTGCTCGTTCTCTCCCCGGATCATGGTCAGCGCGGCCAGCACCGGGGTGTCCCCTTGGAGCCGGAAGGCGGGGCGAGCCAGTTCGGCGACGGGACGGGCCGAATCTTCCAGCAGGGTGTCGCGCACGTGGATCACACCGGGGCCGTCGGCATCCAGGTCCCGCACCAGGATCCGCTTGTGACCGGTGCGGGCCGAGGCCGCCTGGAGATCGGCGACGGTGGCATCGCGATCCACGGCGGTGGCGCGGTCGGCCGGGTCGATCAACCCGCACAACGGGGCGTCGGCCAGGTCCAGCACCTCGGAGATCTGGTCGCGGAACTCCTGCTCCAGCACGCCCTGCTCCCCGGAGTGCTCCACCAGCTGCCGGATGGTCTCCGCGTCGTGACCGCCCACGGCGGCGCGGTCCATGGGCTCGAAGCCGCTGGCCGCCACCAGGCGGTTGGCCACCGCGTTGACGAAGGTGAGCAGGGGCCGCACCCCGGCGATGAACACCCGGGAGGGGATCGCGATGACCTTTGCGGCGGTCTCCGGGGCAGCGATGGCCCAGGACTTCGGAGCCATCTCCCCCACCACCAGGTGCAGGAAGGTGACCAGCAGCAGCGACAGCACGAACGAGGTGGTGCCGGCGACCTGGGAGGGCAGCCCGGTCGCCTCCAGGAGCGGGCCCAGCGCCGCATCCACGCCCGGCTTGGTGATGGCGCCCAGCGCGAAGGTGCACAGGGTGATGCCCAGCTGCGCGCCGGCCAGCATGATGGTCAGCTCGTGCATGCCCTTCAGTGCGGCCCGCGCTGAGGCGCTGTGGCCGGTCTCCTCCTCGAGGCGGTGCTGACGGGCACCGAGCAGTGCGAACTCGATGACGACGAAGAAGGCGCTGGCGATCAGCAGCAGGATCGTCGCGACGGTGACGAAGACGGGATCAGTGCTCATCGCTTCGTCTCCTGGTCCGTCGCGCGGTCGGTGCTGTCGATGTCGCCGGCCTTCAGCTCATCGGGGTCGATCTCGTGGACCCGCAGCTCCACCCGGAGGCGGCTGGGCACATGACGGTCGGTCTCCAGCACCTCGATGTGGAGCTCGCGACGCACGGGCTGGTCGGCGACCACGTCGCTGGGCACGGCGGGCAGCTCGATGGTGAGGGTGCGGCCCTCCTCGGGAAGCTCGCCCAGCTGGGCGATCACCAGGCCGCCGACGGTCTCGTAGTCATCCTCCGGCAGGGGGTGGCCGATCAGGCGTATCAGCTCGTCGGCGTGGACGTCGCCGTCCATCTCCCAGGAGTCCTCCGGGCCGGTGGAGGCGGTGACCTCGTCGGTCTCGGCATCGTGCTCGTCGTGCAGCTCACCGATCAGCTCCTCGGCGAGGTCCTCCTCGGTGAGGATGCCGGAGAAGGTGCCGAACTCGTCGATCACGCAGGCGATCTCCTGGCCGACCTCGCTGAGGGCCTCCAGCACATCGGGCAGCGGCATCCGCTCGGGGACGATGAGGGGCTCGCGCATGGCCACGGTGACCGACTCGTGGTCGCCGTGGCCAGCGGCCAGCAGGTCGGTCATCAGCACCACGCCCACCGGCTCGTCCTCGTCGGAGACCACGGGGTAGCGGCTGTGGGCACCGGCCATCAGGGTGCGGATCTCACCGATGGTGGTCTCGGTGTCCACGGTGCTGACCTTGGCGCGGGGAACCATGGCGTGCTCGGCGTCCTGCTCGGGGAAGTCGATCACGCGGTCGATCACCACGGAGAGGTCCTCGGGCATGTCCCCGCTGTCGCGGGAGTCGCGCACGATCCGCTCGAGATCCTTGGCGGTCGCGGTGGAGTCCACGTCATGGACGGGCTCCATGCCCAGCAGGCGGATCAGGCCGTTGGCCGCATGGTCGAAGACGGTGATCAGCCAGCCGAACAGGGCCAGGTAGATCAGGGTGGAGCGGGAGACGGCGCGTGCCACGGGCTCCGGGGCGGCGATGGCGAGGTTCTTGGGGTACAGCTCACCGAAGATCATCTGCGCCACGGTGGCGAGCACCAGGGCCAGCACGGTGCCCACCGCGATGCTGATGGCGGCGGGTACGCCGGCCACTCCCAGGATCGTGCCCAGGGACTCGCCCACCAGGGGCTCGGCCACATAACCCACGAGCAGGCCGGTCACGGTGATGCCCAGCTGGGCGCCGGAGAGCATGAAGGAGGTGCGCTCGGTGACCTTCACGGCGCGCTTGGCGGCCTCGTCGCCCCCGGCCGCGGCGGCCCGCAGCCGCGAGCGGTCCACCGACATGTAGGCGAACTCCTGGGCCACGAAGTAGCCGTTGGCAGCGATCAGCGCGAGGATGATCGCGACGCCCAGCAGGAGCAGGAGGATCGTGGTGCCCATCAGAGGAGGCCTCCCTCAGGGGAGCTGACGGGCACGGTACTGGCAGACGGGGGTGCGTCGGGCATGAGCGCGATGGTAGACATGCCCGGTCTCGTCTCCTGACAACGCGCTGGCAACGCTCAGGCGGGCTCGTCGAGGTCGAGGTCCACCATCAGCTCGGCGGCGATGCGCTCCAGCGCCTCCCGCACCTCGCCCGGGTCGCGCCCCGCCGGCAGGGCGACCAGGGCTTCCGCCTCGAACAGCACGCCGCCGCCCTGCGGGGCATCGCTGGTCCAGGTGCGCAGGTCCTCGATGCTGGCGCCCTGGGCGGCGAGCGCCGAGGTGACCTCCCGCACCATGCCGGTGCGGTCCTGCCCCACCAGGTGCAGCCGTAGGGGCTCCTGCTCCCCGGCATCGCCCGACGCGCCGGCCGCGAGGCGGGCATCGGTGACGTCGACCCGCAGGCCCACGCTCTGATGCAAGGCGTCGAGGGCGCGGGTGAGGTCCTGGACCCGTTCCTCGGGCACCTCCACCAGGACCACACCGGCGAACTTGCCGGCCAGATGCGACAGGCCGCTCTCCAGCCAGTTCCCGCCATGGAGGTCGACCTGCTCGGAGAGGGCCGAGACCAGTCCTTCGCGGTCATCACCGATCGCTGTGAGCACGAGTTGAGTCATGTCGCGCAGACTATCCGAGGCCGGGCGCCGACGGGGTGATCCCCGCCTTGTACAGCCCGTAGGTGTACGCATCCGAGATCGCCTCCCAGGAAGCCTCGATGAGGTTGGGGCCCACGCCCACGGTGGTGAACTCGAGATCCGCCCCCGCGGTGCGCACCAGCACCCGGGTGGTGGCGTCGGTGCCGTGGTGGGCATCGAGGATGCGCACCTTGAAGTCCTGCAGCTCCAGCTCGTCGATCAGCGGGAAGCGGTCCCGCAGCGCCTGCCGCAGGGCGAGGTCCAGGGCGTTGACCGGACCGTTCCCCTCAGCGATCGCGACGGAGCGGCCGCCGTCGGCCCCGTCAGTGCCCGCCCCGCGCAGCTTCACGGTGGCCTCCGTCTCCAGGGTGCCGTCACGCAGCTGCTGGGAGGTGGCGCGCCAGGACTCCACCTCGAAGTACCGCGGCACGCGACCCATCTCCTCCAGCAGCAGGAGCTCGAAGGAGGCATCGGCCGCCTCGTAGGAGTACCCCTCCGCCTCGCGCTGCTTGACGGTGCCAGCCAGCCGCCCCAGCAGGTTCTTCTGCCCGGTGAGGTCGAAGCCCAGCTCCCGGCCCTTCAGTTCGATGGAGGCGCGCCCGGCCATGTCCGAGATGATCATCCGCATGTCGTTGCCGATGGCGCGGGGATCCATGTGCTGGTAGAGGTCCGGGTCCACCCGGATGGCACTGGCGTGCAGGCCCGCCTTGTGAGCGAAGGCGCTGGCCCCGACGTAGGGCGCGCGGGCGCCGACGGGCATGTTGACGATCTCGCCGATGGCGTGAGCGATCCGGGTGGCCTCGGCGAGGGTCTCCCCCGGCACCAGGTCCAGCCCCATCTTCAGCTGCAGGTCCCCGAGCATGGTGAGCAGATCCGCGTTGCCGGTGCGCTCCCCGTAGCCGTTGACGCAGCCCTGCACATGGGTGATGCCCGAGCGCACTGCCATGAGGGCGTTGGCGACGGCACAGCCGGAGTCGTTGTGGGTGTGTGCGCCCAGCCGTGCCCCGGCGTGGCCTGCGGCCTTCAGGCGGGCGCGCAGCTCCTCGACCACCTCGGTCACCTGGTGCGGGAGCATGCCACCGTTGGTGTCGCACAGCACCACCACGCGCGCGCCTGCCGCGAAGGCCTCGACCACCACGGAGGTGGTGTAGTCGGGATCATGGGCGAAGCCGTCGAAGAAGTGCTCGGCATCGACGAACACCTCCCTCCCCAGCCGGACCAGGTGGGTGACGGTGTCCCGCACCATCGCCAGGTTCTCCTCGCCGTCGGTGCGCAGGGCGCCCGTGACGTGGCGCAGATCGGACTTGGCCACCAGGGTCACCGTGGGGGCCTCGGAGTCGACCAGCGCTGCGACCTGCGGATCCTCCTGGACGGGGACCCCGGCCTTGCGGGTGGCGCCGAAGGCCGCGAGTCGCGCGCACCTGAGGTCGAGCTCGGTGCGGGCGCGGGCGAAGAACTCGGTGTCCCGGGGGACCGCGCCGGGCCACCCGCCCTCGATGTAGGTCACCCCCAGTTCGTCGAGATGGCGGGCCACGGCCAGCTTGTCGGCCACGGAGAGCGTGAGCCCCTCCTGCTGGGAGCCGTCGCGCAGGGTGGTGTCGTAGAGGTGGAACGCGTCGATCGGGTCGACTGCGGTGCGGGGGCCGGGGGTCGTCATGGCGTCCTCACACCAGTCGGGTCAGCCAGCCGTGGCGGTCGGGGACCCGGCCGTACTGGATGCCGGTCAGCTCCTCGCGCAGGGCGAGGGTGGTCTGGCCGGAGCTGCCGTCGCCGATGGTCCAGGTGCCGTCCTGGGAGCGGAACTCGCCGATCGGGGTGATCACCGCCGCGGTGCCGCAGGCGAACATCTCGGTGATCTCCCCGGCGCTGATCTGGTGGGCGACCTCGCTCATCAGCAGCGTGGTCTCCACGGGCTGAAGCCCGCGGTCCTGGGCGATGCGCAGCACGGACTCGCGGGTCACGCCCTCCAGGATCGATCCCGAAAGGCGCGGGGTGAGGATGCGGTCGTCCCTCGTGATCGCGAAGACGTTCATGCCGGAGAGCTCGTCGATCGCGGTGTGGGTCTCGGAGTCCAGGAACATCACCTCATCGGCCCCGTGGGAGACGGCCTCGTTCTTGGCCAGCAGAGAGGAGGCGTAGTTGCCGCCGCACTTGGCGGCGCCCGTGCCACCGGCGCCGGCGCGGGCGTAGGTGTCGGTCACCCACACCACGAGCGGCTGCACGCCGCGCGGGAAGTAGGCGCCGGCCGGGGAGGCGATCACGTAGTAGTCCACCGTGTGGGAGGCCCGCACCCCCAGGAACTCCTCGGAGGCGAACATGAACGGCCTCAGGTACAGGGAGGTCTCCCCCTCCGGCTGCGGCACCCAGGGCTCATCGGCGGCCACGAGGGCGCGCACGGACTCCAGGAAGTCCCGCTCGGGAAGCTCAGGCAGTGCGAGGCGGCGGGCGGAGCGCATCATGCGCCGCGCGTTCTGCTCGGGCCGGAAGGTCCACACGGAGCCGTCGGCGTGGCGGAACGCCTTCATGCCCTCGAAGATCTCCTGCCCGTAGTGCAGCACCGCCGCGGCGGGCGAGAGCTGCAGCGGCCCGAAGGGCACCAGCTCGGCGCCGGTCCAGCCCTCCTCCACGGTCCAGCGGGCGTGGGCCATGAAGTCGGTGAAGTGCTGGCCGAAGCCGGGGGCGGCGAGGATGCGGGCGCGCTCGTCGTCGGTGATGCGCCGCGCGGTGGCGGCGGGGGTGAAGGTGAGCGCGCTCATCGATGTCTCCTCGGGACGGGGTAGGGCAGGATAGTTCGGTCAGTGTCCGCTGATCGCGGCGACCAGGGCGTCGCCGATCTCGGTGGTGCTGCGGGTACCCAGCTCGCCCCGAGCGGCGAGGTCGGCCTCGACGGCGGCCCGCACGGTCGCGGCGGCCTGCTCGTGGCCCAGGTGGTCCAGCAGCAGTGCCACGGAGGACACGGTCGCGGTGGGGTCAGCGATTCCCTGCCCGGCGATGTCGGGGGCGGAGCCGTGCACCGGCTCGAACATGGAGGGGGAGTCGCCGGTGGGGTTGATGTTCCCGCTGGCGGCCAGTCCGATGCCGCCGCCGATCGCGGCGGCGAGGTCGGTGAGGATGTCGCCGAACAGGTTGTCGGTGACGATCACGTCGAAGCGGGCCGGGTCGTTGACCAGGTAGATGGTGGCGGCATCGATGTGGGCGTAGTCCACTGTGACCTCGGGGAACTCGCGGCCCACCTGGTCCACCACGCGGCTCCACAGCTTCCCGGCGTGGACCAGCACGTTGTGCTTGTGGACCAGGGTCAGCTTCTTGCGGCGCCGCTGAGCCTGCTCGAAGGCGTAGCGCACCACGCGCTCGACACCGACGGCGGTGTTCAGCGAGACCTCGGTGGCGACCTCCAGCTCGGTGCCGGTGCGCATGGATCCGCCGTTGCCGACGTACGGGCCCTCGGTGCCCTCGCGGACCACCAGGAAGTCCACCTCGCCGGGATCGGCCAACGGTGAGGCAACGCCGGGCACCAGGCGGGTGGGGCGCAGGTTCACGAAGTGGTCGAAGCCGAAGCGGAGCTTCAGCAGCAGCCCTCGCTCGAGGACCCCTGAGGGGACCTCGGGGTCGCCGACGGCACCCAGCAGGATCGCGTCGTGCTCGGCCAGGCGCTGCATGTCGTCCTCGGTGAGGGTCTCGCCGGTGCGGTGCCAGCGGCCGGCGCCGAGGTCGAAGTCGGTGGTCTCCACCGACACGCCGGCGGGTTCGAGAGCGGCGCGCAGGGCCCGCAGACCCTGGGGGACCACCTCCTTGCCGATGCCGTCGCCCTCGATGACGGCGAGACGGATGCGGGTGCGCCGAGGGTCGGGGGCGCTGGGAGTGCTGGGGTTGCTCGTCATGGCTGTCTCCGGTTCAGTACGCGATGTCGACGGTATGGATGGCGCGGGCACCGATGGCCTCGCCGATCCGTTCGGCGAGCTCGCGCGGGGCGGACTGGTCGAGGTTGAGGATCACCAGGGCCTCCGCACCGGGTCCGTCCCCGGCACGGGAGACCTGCATGCCGGCGATGTTGACACCGGCCTCGCCGAGCAGCGCGCCGTACTGGCCGATCTGGCCGGGGCGGTCCTCGTAGCGGATCATCATCAGGTGGTCGCTGAGTGTCACGTCCAGGGGGTGCCCGGCGACCTCGATCAGCTTGTGGATCTGGTCCACTCCGCTGAGGGTGCCGGAGACGGAGACCACCTCGCCGTCACGGAGGGTGCCGCGCACCTGGATCTCGTTGCGGAAGCGCTCGGTGCCCTCGTGGGTCTCGAGGTTCACGGTGATCCCGCGCTCCTCGGCGAGGACGGGGGCGTTGACATAGCTGACCTGCTCGGTGACGACGCTGCGGAACACACCGCGCAGCACCGACAGCTTCAGCGCGGTGACGTCACGGGAGGCGATCTCGCCGCGGATCACGATGTCCAGCAGCTCGGGCGCCTCCCCCGCCATCACGGTGAACAGCTGGCCCAGGCGGTCGGCGAGGGCCACGCCCGGGCGCACCAGGTCGTCGATGGCTCCCCCGGCCACGTTGACGGCGTCGGGGACCAGCTCCCCGGCCAGGGCCAGGCGCACGGACTGGGCCACGGCGGTGCCGGCCTTCTCCTGCGCCTCGGCGGTGGAGGCACCCAGGTGCGGGGTCAGGGTGACGTTGTCGAGCTCCAGCAGCTTCGCGGCGCTCGGGGAGGCCGAGGGCGGCTCCGAGGAGTACACGTCCAGCGCGGCCCCGGCGATCCGCCCACTGGTGAGAGCCTCCACCAGGGCGTGCTCGTCGATGAGACCACCGCGGGCGGCGTTGACCACGTGCAGGGTGGGCTTGGCCATCGCCAGCTGCTCGGCGCCGATCAGACCCGTGGTCTCCGGGGTCTTGGGCATGTGCACGGTGACCACGTCGGATTCGCGCATCAGCTCGTCGAGCTCGACCACCCGGGCGCCCAGCTCGGCGGCGCGGGTGTGGTTGACGTAGGGGTCGTAGGCCAGCAGGTGCACGCCGAAGGGGGCCAGGCGCTCGGCGACCAGCTGACCGATGCGGCCGAAGCCCACCACACCCACGGTCTTGCCCAGCAGCTCGGTGCCCGTGAGGGCCTTGCGCTCCCACTTGCCCTGCTTCATCGAGGCGTCGGCGCGGCCGAGGTTGCGCAGGGAGGCCAGGATCAGCGTCACCGCGAGCTCGGCGGCCGAGACGATGTTGGAGGTGGGGGCGTTGATCACCATCACCCCGGCGGCGGTCGCGGCGGGGACGTCGACGTTGTCCAGGCCCACGCCGGCGCGGGCGACGACGCGCAGCTTCGGGGCCGCGGCGTACACCTCCGCGTCGACCAGGGTGGCGGAGCGGACAAGGAGGGCATCGGCCTGCGCCACCGCGGTGAGCAGCGCGGAACGGTCGGTGCCGTCCACGCTGCGGACCTCGACGTCGGGGCCCAGGACCTCGACGGTGGCGGGCGACAGCTCCTCAGCGATGAGCACGACAGGACGCGTCACGGAATCTCCTCCGGTACGGATGGTGGTCGTCGCTCACGCCCTCGGGTGCGACGGGTTTCAGGGGACAGCGTAGTCCGGTGTCCGCCATGCGGGAACGCGGGTCAGAATGCGAGATCGACGGCCGGTGAGTCCACTCGTGCTGCGTGGGCAACCTGATCGATCGCTGGCTGCGGAGCTGTCGGCGACGGGACAGGGCTCCCCCGCTGCCGCTTCGATCGCCGAAGCAGCGGACCTCTCATCACTGCGAGGCATTCTGTTCACCGGGTCGAGGCGAACTGCAGCGCGCCGAGGAGTCGCTCCGCTCACCCCTCCACGCGAATCCCCGCCAGCACCTGGTGGGCGAGGACGGGCGCCTCCTCGGCGGAGACCCCGTTGACCTGCACGCGATACTCCTCCTCCCCCACGTGCACGCGTACGGCGACGACCATCCCGTCCTCGCCACCCCGGCTGACCGCGGCGGTGACCAGGTCCGCGCCGCCGATCTCCGCCCGCGCGGCGTAGAGCACGGCGTCGAGCAGGTAGGGGCTCGGGACCGGCAGACGGAACAGGGTGATCCCGCCCTTGCGAGTGCCATCCTCGTCGACGCTGGAGATGCCGAGCTCTACCTCCTCGAGCTCACCCGACGTCGGAGGGATCGCGGCGGTGAGGCGGCCGAAGGAGATCTCCTGCCAGTCCTCGGGCACCTCGGTCGGCTCGACCAGTGGCAGCTCCTCCGCGTCGGAGATCGCGAGCGTGGGCACCGTGGCGACGACGTAGGTCATCAGCGCGTTCATCCGGCCGTCCTCGACGCCGAGATAGAAGGCGACCTCGCGCCGCAGGAACCCGTCCTCGCCCTCGCGCACGATCGGCACCACGCCGCGCACGAACGCGACCAGAGCGGCGCCCGCGCCGGGGAACGTGGTGCCCTCCGGCACCCGTGCGAGGAGGCTGGAGGTGTCCAGCACGCTCATCCGAGGACCATCCTCGGGATAGGGCGCCGGTTCGAGGTCGAACATCTCCGGCACGCCCACCTCGGGCGTCGGCGCCCCGCTGATGGGGACTTGCTCGAACAGCGGGTCGAAGGCCGAGGGGTCGAAGCCCTCGAGCCCGAACGCCTTCACGAGGACGGGCCCGATCTCACCGCTGCGGGAGTTGTCGGCCTCGAGCAGCAGCGGGGTGTCGGCGACCTCGACGACCGTCTGGAGCAGCACGTCACGCAGGGCGCTGCGCGCCTCGGACTCCCCACCGAGTGCCGCCGCGGCCTCGGCGTCGAACTCGAGCGGCTCGGCGGTGAGCAGGGGCGAGTCATCCGGGAAGCCGGGAGAGGCCCAGGTCCCGAAGCGGTCCTCTCGCTCGAGCGGCCCTGGCTCGATCCTCGCGCGCTCGTCCGCCGCGGCGGTGTCGATCTCCACGAGCCGCAGATCCTCCGCCGCCGCCCAGTCGTCGAAGGTGGTGCCAGGCTCCGGGGCGGGCTCCGAGGAGGCGCCTCCCTCGTCACTTCCGGCACCCGGCGCCGGGTCCGTCCCTCCGGCCGGCTCCTCGTCCCCGCCCGGAAGCAGGGAGCATGCCCCCGCCGTCGTCATCACGCCCAGGGCCCCCAGCCCGGTCAGCGCCGTGCGTCGTGTGGTCGTGCGGGTGGTCGCGTCCTTGCTCATCCCCGGATCCCCCTGCTC
>NZ_JAMBDS010000062.1:0-15990 GCF_025143785.1 Brachybacterium sp. p3-SID1565 | reverse complement strand
CCCCCCCCCCCCCCCCCCCCCCCCCCCCCCCCCCCCCCGGGTGGGGATCGGGTGTGTCAGCGCGCGGCGCTGCCCTCGGTGTAGCCGTCATCCTGGGAGTCCTTGTTCCAGGAGAACATCTTACGCAGGTCCTTGCCGACCTTCTCGATCGGGTGCTCGGCCTCCTCGGCGCGGAGCTTCTTGAACTCCTCGGCGCCGTTGTCCTGGTCCTCGATGAAACGCGTGGCGAAGGTGCCGTCCTGAATGTCGGTCAGCACCGCCTTCATGGATTCCTTGACACGGCTGTCCACCACGCGGGGGCCGGAGACGTAGTCGCCGAACTCGGCAGTATCGGAGATGGACCAGCGCTGCTTGGCGATGCCGCCCTCGATCATCAGGTCGACGATCAGCTTGAGCTCGTGGAGCACCTCGAAGTAGGCGATCTCGGGCTGATAGCCGGCCTCGGTGAGGGTCTCGAACCCGGCCTGGACCAGGTGGCTCATGCCGCCGCACAGCACGGCCTGCTCACCGAACAGGTCGGTCTCGGTCTCCTCGGTGAAGGTGGTGCGGATACCGCCCGCGCGCAGTCCGCCGATGGCCTTGGCGTAGGAGAGGGCGAGGTCCCAGGCACTGCCGCTGGCATCCTCATCGACCGCGACGATCACGGGCACGCCACGACCGGCCACGTACTCCCGGCGCACGATGTGGCCGGGCCCCTTGGGGGCCACCATCGCCACGTCCACACCCGCCGGGGGCTGGATGTAGCCGTAGCGGATGTTGAAGCCGTGGGCGAAGAACAGGGCATCGCCCTCGCGCAGCTTGTCCTTGATCTGCTCGTCGTAGATGGTGCGCTGGTACTGGTCCGGCGCCAGGATCATCACCACGTCGGCCCAGTCGGCGACCTCGGCGGGGGTGCCGACGGCCAGGCCCTGCTCCTCGGCCTTGGCGCGGGAGCTCGAGCCCTCCTTGAGACCGATGCGCACCTCTACCCCGCTGTCACGCAGGCTCAGGGCGTGGGCGTGGCCCTGGGAGCCGAAACCGATGACCGCGACCTTCCTGCCCTGGATGATCGAGAGATCGGCGTCGTCGTCGTAGAACATGTCGGCCACGGTGTGTGCTCCTTGGGTCGATGGTGCGGGCCCGGATCGGGTCGCTGATCGGGGCAGATGCAGGATCATCCTACAGCCCGCCGTCTTACAGGTTGAGAGGGAATATCAGATGATGGAACGCGATGGGTGGGGAGGCGGGCTCAGCCCAGCAGGTTCTTGTCGGTGAGAGCGCGGCCGCCGCGTCCGATGGCCACTTCGCCGGACTTCACGATCTCGCGGATCCCGAAGGGCTCCAGCATGCTCAGCAGGGCGGTGAGCTTGTCCTGCGTACCGGTCGCCTCGATCGTCACGGCGTCCGCGGCGGCGTCGACCACCTTGGCCCGGAACATCTGCACGATCTCCAGCACCGAGGTGCGCGAGGTGTTGTCGGCCAAGACCTTCACCAGCATCAGTTCGCGCTGCACCGTCTGACGGGGCTCGAGCTGCACGATCTTCAGCACGTTGACCAGCTTGTTGAGCTGCTTCGTGATCTGCTCCAGGGGGTGCTGGGCCACGTCCACCACCACGGTGATGCGGGAGATCTCCGGGTGCTCGGTGGGGCCCACCGCGAGGGAGGCGATGTTGTAGCCGCGACGGGCGAACAGTGCGGCGACGCGGGTGAGGACGCCCGGTTTGTTCTCCACCAGGACCGAGAGGGTCTGGGTGTCGGCGGGCATGGCGGATTCGGTGGCGTTCATTCTCAGATGTCCCTCTCCCACTCGGGGCTCATGCCCTGCGCGATCTGGATCTCGTCGTTGGAGACGCCGGCGGGCACCATGGGCCAGACCATGGCATCGGCGCTGACCTGGAAGTCCACCACCACCGGGCGGTCGTTGATCTCCATGGCCTGCTCGATGGTGGCGTCGATGTCCTCGTCCCTCTCGCAGCGCAGTCCGGCCGCACCATAGGCGTCAGCGAGCTTGACGAAGTCGGGGATGCGGCGGGTGCCGTGCCCGGTGTTGAGATCGGTGTGGGAGTACCGCTTGTCGTAGAAGAGGTTCTGCCACTGCCGCACCATGCCCAGCGAGCTGTTGTTGATCACCGCGACCTTGATCGGGATGTCGTTGATGACGCAGGTGGCCAGCTCCTGGTTGGTCATCTGGAAGCAGCCGTCGCCGTCGATGGCCCACACGGTGGTCTCGGGCCGTCCCACCTTGGCGCCCATCGCGGCCGGCACGGAGTAGCCCATGGTGCCCAGGCCTCCCGAGTTGATCCACGAGTTGGGCTTCTCGTAGCGGATGAACTGGCTGGACCACATCTGGTGCTGGCCCACGCCCGCCACGTAGATCGAGTCCGGTCCGGAGATCTCGCCGATCCGGGAGATCACCTTCTGCGGGGCGGTGTAACCGTCGGCGGTGGCGGTCCATCCCAGCGGGTAGGTGTCACGCAGCATCGACAGGGTGCTCCACCAGGACTCGTAGTCACGGGTGTCGTCGGCGGCGATGCGCTCACG
Organism: Brachybacterium sp. p3-SID1565; assembly: GCF_025143785.1. Lineage (NCBI taxonomy): Bacteria > Bacillati > Actinomycetota > Actinomycetes > Micrococcales > Dermabacteraceae > Brachybacterium > Brachybacterium sp. p3-SID1565. The sequence continues at coordinate 13,470 of NZ_JAMBDS010000062.1, read as the reverse complement.
CAGCTCTGCTGTCAGCGCGGTGGCCACCTCGGCGGCCTGGCCCACGATCGGGACGTCGGCGGTGCGGTTCTTGGAGATCTCCGCAGGGTCGATATCGGCATGGACGATCGTCGCGTTCGGCGCGAAGGAGTCCAGGCGACCGGTCACGCGGTCGTCGAAGCGCGCACCGATGGCCACGATCAGATCCGCCCGCTGCAGCGCGGAGACCGCCGCGACGGTGCCGTGCATGCCGGGCATGCCCAGGTGGCTGGGATGCGAGTCCGGCAGGGCGCCGCGGCCCATCAGGGTGGTGACGAACGGTGCGCCGCTGGTGTCGATCAGCTCGGTGACCTGCTGGGAGGCACGGCCGCGGATCACGCCGCCGCCCAGCAGGAACACCGGTCGGCGGGACTGCATGAGCAGGGAGACCGCCTCGCGGATCTGCTTGTTGTGGGGGCGGGGCTCGGGTCGGTAGCCGGGCAGGTCCAGGGTCTCGGGCCACACGAAGTCCGCGGTGGCCTGCTGGGCGTCCTTGGTGACGTCCACCAGCACCGCACCGGGGCGGCCGGTGGAGGCGATGTGGAAGGCCTGCTTGATCACGCGCGGGATCTCGGCGGCGTCCTTGACCAGGAAGTTGTGCTTGGTCACCGGCATCGTCATGCCCACGATGTCCGCCTCCTGGAACGCGTCGGTCCCGATGAAGGAGGAGCCGACCTGCCCGGTGATGGCGACCATCGGGATCGAGTCCATCTGGGCGTCGGCGATGGGGGTGATGAGGTTGGTGGCACCCGGCCCGGACGTGGCCAGGCACACCCCCACCCTCCCTGTGGCATGGGCGTACCCGCTGGCAGCGTGGCCGGCGCCCTGCTCATGGCGCACCAGCACGTGACGCAGCTTCTGCGCATCCATCAGCGGGTCGTAGGTGGGCAGGATCGCCCCGCCGGGAAGGCCGAAGACGACCTCGGCCCCGGCGTGCTCGAGGGACTGCACCAGTGCCTGTGCGCCGGTGAGGTGCTGAGGTGTCATCGGAACTCCTTCAAAGAAAAAGCCCCTCGGCCTGTGGCTCTGAGGGGCGCGGGACGTCTCGTGGGGACGAACGGGCGTCAGCCGCGCTCGGTGATTACGAGAAGGATCGTCTGCATGCGGACACCATAGCCCCCCGCCCGTCGTACGGCGGACCAGCCGTCCACCATTCGGACGCCCCCGTATCGGCCCAGGTCGTACCGCATCGCCGCTTATCAGCTGCGAGCCCGCCGGCGGGCGGTAGAAAAGTCCCGCCCCGCCTCGCGCTCTCCCTTAGTCTGGTCGGACGCAGCCCCTCGCAGAGAGACGTGTGACCACAGATGACCGCCCCCGGACACTCCCCCCTGACCACGGCCGAGGACACCACCACGACCCCACCCCTGGACGGCGAACGGATCGTCGTCGTCGGCGGCGGCATGACCGGCCATCGATTCGTCTCCCGGCTGCGGGCCCAGGACCCCGACGGCAGCTGGGAGCTCACCATGATCGGTGAGGAGCCCCAGCAGCCGTACGACCGCGTGCACCTGTCGAACTGGTTCTCCAGCCGCAACGCGGACCTGCTCACCCTGGACCCCACGGTCTGGGACGATCCCCGCATCACCCTGGTCACCGGCGACGCCGTGACCGCCCTGGACCGCGATGCGCAGACGGTCACCACCGCCAGCGGCACCGTGCACGCCTACGACCGCCTGGTGCTGGCCACCGGCTCCTGGGCATGGTCGCCCCGCGCCGAGGGCAACGACCTGCCCGGCACCTTCTCCTACCGCACGGTGGAGGACGTCGAGCGGATGGCCGAGTGGGTCACCCTGCGCTCCGAGAAGGTGGGGCGCCCGCTGCGCGGTGTGGTGGTCGGCGGCGGGGTGCTGGGCCTGGAGGCCGCGGCCGCGCTGAAGGGCATGGCGGTCGACACCACCGTCGTGGAGTTCGCGGACCGTCTCATGGCCGTCCAGCTGGACCAGGGCGGCGGCGAGATGCTGCGCCTGCTGATCGAGGATCTCGGCATCGGTGTGCGCACCGGCGTAGGGGCGGCACGCTTCTCTCCCGCGGCCGACGGCGCCATGGGCACCGCCCACCTCACCGACGACTCCGAGCTGCCCGCCGACATCGTGGTGTTCTCCACCGGCATCCGCCCCCGCGACAAGGTGGCCCGCGAGGCCGGCCTGGCGATCGGCGAACGCGGCGGCGTGGTGGTGGGCGAGACCTGCCAGACCTCCGACGAGATCATCTGGGCGATCGGCGAGTGCGCCTCCTTCAACGGCGTGTGCGCGGGCCTGGTGGCCCCCGGCAACGACATGGCCGACGTGGTCGTGGACAGCTTCCTGGGTGGCAAGCGCACCCATGAGCGCTCGGTGGAGGGCACCAAGCTCAAGGGAGTGGGCGTGGAGGCGGCCGCCTTCGGCGACGTCAACGGCCTCACCCCGGGCGCCCTGGACGTCACCTTCATCGACCCGTTCAAGCGCCAGTACCGCAAGCTCGTGGTCAGCGACGACGCCAAGACCCTGCTGGGCGGCGTGTTCATCGGCGACATCGAGCTGTACTCCTCGCTGCGGCCCCTGGTGGGCCGGGCACTCGGGGCGGACCCGTCGGCCCTGATCGCCCCGGCCGGCGCCGGCGCCATGCCCGACACCGAGCTGCCTGACGACGCCGTGGTGTGCTCCTGCAACAACGTCGCCGCCGGCACCGTGCGCGCCGCCGTCACCGAGCAGGGCTGCCACACCATCGGCCAGGTCAAGGAGTGCACCAAGGCCGGCACGGTGTGCGGCTCCTGCGTGCCGCTGCTGACGAAGATCCTCAACAAGGAGCTGGAGAAGTCCGGCATCACGGTCTCCAAGGGGCTGTGCGAGCACTTCGCGTACTCCCGCGCCGAGCTGTTCAAGCTCGTGGAGGAGGGCGGCCAGCAGACCTTCACCGAGGTGGTCGCCGCCTACGGCACCGGCCGCGGCTGTGCGGTGTGCCGCCCGGTGGTGGCCTCGATCCTGTCCACCCTGGGCGCGATCACCGGCTCCCGACATAACCCGGTGGGTCGTCAGCTGGGCTCCCTGCAGGACACCAACGACTTCGTGATGGCGAACATCCAGAAGGACGGCACCTACTCCGTGATCCCGGCGATGCCTGCCGGCGAGGTCACCCCCGAGGGCCTGATGGTGATCGCTCAGGTGGCGAAGGACTACGGCCTGTACGTGAAGCTCAACGGCGCCCAGCGCATCGGCATGTTCGGTGCGCGCCTGGAGCAGCTGCCGGAGATCTGGAAGCGCCTGGTGGACGCCGGTTTCCAGTCCGGCCACGCCTACGGCAAGTCCCTGCGCATGGTCAAGGCCTGCCTGGGCACCAACTGGTGCCGGTTCGGGGTGCAGGACTCCACCACCATGGCCGTGGCGCTGGAGAAGCGCTATCGCGGCCTGCGCTCGCCGCACAAGCTCAAGATCAGCGTCTCGGGCTGTGCGCGCGAGTGCGCCGAGGCCCAGGCCAAGGACGTCGGCGTGATTGCGACGACGAAGGGCTGGAACCTGTTCGTGGGCGGCAACGGGGGCGCCCAGCCCGCCCACGGCAAGCTGCTGGTCGAGGACCTGGACGACACCAACCTGGTCAAGTGCATCGACCGCTTCCTGATGCTGTACATCCGTGAGGCGGACAAGCTGCAGCGCACGGCGCGCTGGGTGGAGGAGTTCCCGGGCGGCATCGAGGAGCTGCGCCGCATCATCGTGGACGACTCGCTGGGCATCGGCGAGCAGCTGGAGGAGTCCATGCAGAAGCACGCCGACTCCTACGTGGACGAGTGGGCCGAGGCCGTGTACGACCCGGAGCGCCGCGCGAAGTTCGTCTCCTTCGTCAACGCCCCGGAGAAGTCCGACCCGGGACTGAGGTACGTGCTCGAGCGCGGGCAGGCCAGGCCGGCGGCCGAGGGCGAGACCGAGACCTACCCGACCCCGCTGGCAGCCCGCCAGCACGCCATGGCCACGCCGGGGACCGCCGAGCCCTCCGGCTACGACCCCACCCAGAAGAGCTGAGGAGCCAGCAGCGATGAACACCGACGCCACCGTGGACACCTCGGCCGGCACCGCCGGCGAGATGATCGAGATCTGCTCCGTGGATGCCCTGACCGTGGAGCGCGGCGCCGCCGCACTGCTGCCTGACGGCACCCAGATCGGCGTGTTCCTGCTGGAGGACGGCAGCGTGCACGCGATCCAGCAGCTGGATCCGTACTCGGGCACACAGATCCTCTCTCGCGGACTGGTGGGCTCCCACCTGGTGCCGGGCGAGGGCGAGGAGCCCGGGACGATCGTGCCCACGATCGCCTCCCCGATGTACAAGCAGGCCTGGAACCTGAGCACCGGCGAGGTGCTGGATGCCGGGGGTGGGGAGCCGCAGCCGATCGCCGTGTACGACGCCGAGATCCGGGACGGGAAGCTTCACGTGGCCACCTCGCCCCGGCTGGCCGCCGGTTCATGATGGCGGGCGGCTCCGACACCGCTCCCGGCTCCCCCGCCCGCCCGGGCTCCGATCCCCTCGACGCAAGTGCCCTGTCCACCACGCGCCTCGAGCCGGGAACGGTGGCCCTGGTGGGAGGCGGGCCGGGGGCCCTGGACCTGATCACCGTGCGCGGGCTGGCGCTGCTGCGCCAGGCCGACGTGGTGGTGGTGGACCGTCTGGGCCCCGCGGGCCTGACCGAGCTGCTCGACGAGCACGTCGAGATCATCCCCGTGGGCAAGACCCCCGGCGTGGCCTCGATCCCCCAGGCGGAGATCGAGCAGGTGCTGGTGGAGCGGGCCCGCGCGGGCAAGCGCGTGGTGCGGCTCAAGGGCGGGGACCCTTTCCTGCTGGGCCGGGGCGGCGAGGAGGTGCTGGCCTGCCGTGCCGCCGGCATCGACGTCCAGGTGGTGCCCGGGGTGAGCTCCTCGATCGCGGGGCCCGCCGCGGGCGACGTCCCCGTCACACACCGCGGCACCGCCGTCGCCCTCCACGTGGTCAACGCCCACGGCGACCTGGGGCCGGCCGATCTGGCCGCGCTGCGGGACGCCGGCACCACCACGGTGCTGATGATGGGCGTGGAATGGCTGCCGCGCCTGGTGGCCCAGGCGACACTCAACGGTGTCGACCCTGCCACCCCGGTGGCCGTCGTGCAGAGCGCGACCATGCTCGAGCAGCGTTGCGTGCGCGGCACGCTGGCGACCATCGTGGAGACCGTGGAGCGCGAGCAGATCACCTCGCCCGCCGTGATCGCGGTGGGCGGCACCGCCGCCGAGGGCTTCCTGGCTCCCCCCGAGCCGCAGGAGACCGGTCGCGGCGCGGGCCGCGACAACCTCACCGCCCCGCAGGAGCAGGCGGAGCACCCGTTCTCCGCGGGCGACGCGCAGGGCGGGGACGCCCCCGGCCGCTCCCCGGTGCTGATCGGCTGCGCCCACGGCACCCGCTTCCGGGCGGGCCGCGACGTGATCCGCGAACTGCTGGTGATGGCCGCGGAGCTGGTCGATGCCCCGGTGCGGGAGTCCTTCGTGGACATCCAGGCCCCGGCGATCGAGGATGCGGTGGCCGCCCATGCCGGCCCCTCCGATGCCACCCGTCTCGATGCCCCGGTCTCAGCGGTGGTGGTGCCGGTGCTGCTGTCCACGGGCTACCACGTGCGCAAGGACATCGGCGGGGCGGTGCGCGGACGCACCGCCGTGGCGACCGCGCCGCTGGGCCCGGATGAGCGCCTGGCCACCGTGATGGTCGAACGCCTGCGGGAGGCGGGCCTGAGCAAGGGCGACACCGTGGTGATGGCGGCGGCTGGAACCAGCGACCCGGACGGGGTGGCGATGGTCGAGCAGATGCGTGACCTGCTCGCGGGCGCTCTGGAAACCGAGGTCGGGTTGGGCTACGTGGCGGCCTCCGCGCCGGATGTGGCCACCGTGGTGCGGCAGGCCCGCCAGGCCGGGGCCGAGCGCGTGGTGGTGGCGTCCTACATGCTGGCACCGGGACACTTCCAGAAGAAACTGGAGGCGTCCGGGGCCGATGTGGTGGCGCGGCCTTTGGGCACGCATCCGTTGGTGGCCGAGGTCATCGCGGACCGGTACCGGGCGGCGGTCGGAGACTGACCGGATCACGGCGGACGCAGGCACTGACGGTCCATCATGCGTGCCGCTGACTGCCCCGAAAAGCCCCCGGTGAGCCCCGAGCAGGGTGGCCTGGGCGGCGTCACGGCCCAGGAGCGGGGCGGAGACTGCCACCAGAGCGGAGTTGCGACCCGCACAACGTCGTCACGGGACTCCTTGGGGTACGGCTTGGACACGGTGAACATCCCTCCAGTCCAACCCCACGGGCTGGGCAGACCGGTTGTCGCCTATCCGTGCAGCAGACCCTCGGCACGGGGGCGTTCTTTCTGCTGAGTCCGGCACCGGGCTGCGCACCCACCGTGCACCACCGCGAACAGCGCGTTCCGTCCCGGCAGCGGCAGGGGACCAAGGACCTTGGAATCACCTGGGAACGGGCTTACGGTAACGGCACCCCCTCTCGCTCCCCGCTGCGAAAGAACGGTAGCCGCTATGAGCCACAACGCCCAGCCCGAGGAACCCGAGGCGGTCGACCGCAACGGGTCCGCCGCCCTCACCGATCCCCACCCACCCACAGCGCTGCCCGCCGAGGACTATGCCCGCGACCACCGCTGGACACCCGCGAAGATCGCCATCTGGGCGACCATCGCGCTGCTGGGCGGCCTGGGATGGGTGATGCTGGCCCTGGTGCGCGGCGAGCACGTCAACGGGATCTGGTTCGTGTTCGCCTCCGTGTGCACCTACCTGATCGGCTACCGGTTCTACTCCAAGTACATCCAGGACAACTTGGTGCGGCCCGATGACCGCCGCGCCACCCCCGCCGAGTACGCCTATGACGGCAAGGACTACGTTCCCACCGATCGCCGGGTGCTGTACGGACACCACTTCGCGGCCATTGCTGGTGCGGGCCCCCTGGTGGGGCCGGTGCTGGCGGCCCAGATGGGCTACCTTCCCGGAACGATCTGGATCATCGTCGGGGTGATCCTGGCCGGTGCTGTCCAGGACTACCTGGTGCTGGCGATCTCCACCCGTCGTCACGGCCGCTCCCTAGGGCAGATGGCCCGCGACGAACTGGGCCTGGTCGGCGGTATCGCGGCCTTCGTGGCCACGCTGAGCATCATGCTGATCATCGTCGCCATTCTGGCGATGGTGGTGGTCAATGCCCTCGGGGAGAGCGCCTGGGGCGTGTTCTCGGTGGGCCTGACCATTCCCATCGCCCTGTTCATGGGCTTCTATCTGCGGTTCATCCGCCCCGGGAAGGTCATGGAGGTCTCCGCTATTGGGTGCGCGATGCTGCTGGCGGCCATTATCGGCGGCCGCTGGGTATCCGAGAGCGACTGGGGCCAGACCCTCTTCCACATCGACCGCCCCGTGCTGGCATGGATGATCATCGGGTACGGCTTCCTGGCCGCGGTGCTGCCGGTGTGGGTGCTGCTGGCGCCGCGCGACTACCTCTCCACCTTCATGAAGGTGGGCGTGATCGTGATGCTCGCGCTGGCCATCGTCCTGGTGCGGCCCGCGCTCCAGGCTCCGCCGCTGTCCGAGTACGCCTCCCGGGCCGACGGCCCCGTGTTCGCCGGGCCGCTGTTCCCGTTCCTCTTCGTGACCATCGCCTGCGGTGCACTGTCCGGGTTCCATGCGCTCATCTCCTCGGGCACCACCCCGAAACTGGTGGAGAAGGAGAGCCAGACCCGGATGATCGGGTACGGCGGCATGTTGATGGAATCGTTCGTGGCGATCATGGCGCTGGTGGCCGCCGCCTCCATCGACCGCGGCATCTACTTCGCCATGAACTCGTCGTTCGCGGCCACGGGCGGCACCGCTGAGGGCGCGGCCCAGTTCATCAGTTCGCTCGGCCTGACCGGGGTGTCCGTCGAACCCGAGGTGCTGGAGCACACCGCGCAGCAAGTGGGCGAGCACTCCATCGTCTCGCGCACCGGTGGCGCTCCCACCTTGGCGCTCGGTCTGGCGGGCATCATGAAGCGGGTGATCGGCGGGGACGCCATGATGGCGTTCTGGTACCACTTCGCCATCATGTTCGAGGCGCTGTTCATCCTGACGGCGGTGGATGCCGGTACCCGAGTGGCCCGCTTCATGCTCTCGGACGTGCTCGGCAACGTGTACCAGCGCTTCCGCGACCCGAAGTGGACGGCGGGTGCGTGGATCACCACCGCGGTGATGGTGGCCGGTTGGGGGTCCATCCTGGTGATGGGCGTCAATGATCCCCTGGGCGGAATCAACACCCTGTTTCCGCTGTTCGGTATCGCCAACCAGTTGCTCGCGGCCATCGCCCTGTCGATCTGCCTGGTCGTGTTCGCCCGCAAGGGCCGACGGTGGACCCTGCTGATCATTGCGGTGCCGATGCTGTTCACGGCCGTGATCACAGTGTACGGCTCATACCTGAAGATCTTCTCGCCCGTCCCGGCTATCGGGTACTGGGCCAATCACCAGATGTTCAAAGAGGCACTGGCCAACGGTGAGACCTCCCTGGGGCTGGCTGGCAGTGTCGAGGAGATGCAGACGGTGGTGTTCAACACGGCTGTGCAGGGCTCGCTGTCGATCCTGTTCGTGGTGTGCGCCCTGATCGTGATGATCGTGGCCGTGTGGCGCACCATCCAGGCCCTGCGGGGCCAGAACCTGCTGAACACGGAGGAGGAGCCGGTGGAGTCGGTGTACTACGCTCCCTCCGGCCTGGGTGCCTCACCATCGGAGAAGGCACTGCAGGCGCAGTGGGCGCAGTGGCTGAGCCGTCACCCCGAGAAGGACTTCTCGACCCGAGGCGGGGGGCACTGAGCGTCATGGCCCTCACAAGCACCCTGCGGTCGATGCTGGCCAGTGCGTGCCGCATCGCCCGCGGGGTGCTCGGCTCGGATGCCTACGATCACTATCTTCGCCACCACGAGATCACCGGCTGTGCCCACGCTCCCCTGAGCGAGCGGGAGTTCTGGCGCCAGCGGTACGCCGAGCAGGACGCGAACCCTGGGAGCCGCTGCTGCTGACCGGCATCGGGCAGTCAGCGCGGCGGCCGCTTAGTCGAAGCCGTGATCAGTCCAGGGGCCGACGGGTCGCGCCGTAGGTGGCTGAGCGCACCAGGTGCGCGTACACCTTGAGCGCCTGGGTGATCTTGCGGTCGCGGCTGACGGGACGCCAGGGCAGCTCGCCCTTCTTCTGGCGGCGACGCTCGAGCTCGGCGTCGTCCACCTCCAGGCTCAAGGAGCGCTTGTCCACGTCGATGACGATGCGGTCGCCGTCCTCGACCAGTCCGATGATGCCGCCCTCGGCGGCCTCCGGGGAGATGTGGCCGATGGAGACGCCGCTGGTGCCGCCGGAGAAGCGGCCGTCGGTGATCAGTGCGCAGTCGCGGCCCAGGCCCCGGCCCTTGAGGAAGGAGGTGGGGTAGAGCATCTCCTGCATACCGGGGCCGCCCTGGGGGCCCTCGTAGCGGATCACCACGACGTGGCCGGCCTTGACGGTCTTGTCCAGGATCTTCTGGACGGCCTCCTCCTGGGACTCGCATACCACCGCGGTGCCCTCGAAGTGGAACAGGTCCTCGGTGATGCCGGCGGTCTTGATCACGCTGCCCTCGGCGGCGAGGTTGCCGGTGAGCACGCACAGGCCGCCGTCCTTGGTGTGGGCGTGGGGCACGGCGCGGATCACACCGCCCTCGGAATCGGTGTCCAGCTCCTTGTAGGTGTTGGTGGAGGAGAACGCCTGGGTGGTGCGCACGCCGCCGGGCGCCGCATGGAACAGGGCGTTGGCCTTCTCGGTGGGCGACCCGCCGCGGATGTCCCAGTCCTTCAGCCAGGACTGCAGGTCCGGGGAGTGCACGGAGTGGACGGTGTGGTCCAGCAGTCCGGCTCGGTCCAGCTCGCCCAGGATGGCGGGGATGCCGCCGGCGCGGTGGACGTCCTCCACGTGGGCGGTGCCGTTGGGCGCCACCTTGGACAGGCACGGCACGGTGCGGGAGATGCGGTCGATGTCCTCGAGGGTGAAGTCGACCTCGCCCTCGATGGCCGTGGCCAGGATGTGCAGCACGGTGTTGGTGGAGCCGCCCATCGCCACGTCCAGGCTCATGGCGTTGCAGAACGCGGCCTTGGTAGCGATGCTGCGAGGCAGCACGGACTCGTCGTCCTGCTCGTAGTAGCGCTTGGCGAGCTCGACGATCTTCCGCCCCGCCTCGAGGAACAGCTCCTTGCGGAAGGCATGGGTGGCCAGGGTGGTGCCGTTGCCGGGCAGGGACAGGCCCAGCGCCTCGGTGAGGCAGTTCATCGAGTTCGCAGTGAACATGCCGGAGCAGGAGCCGCAGGTGGGGCAGGCGTTCTCCTCGATGTCGGCAAGCTGGGCGTCGGTGACGGTGTCGTCCGCGCTCTGCACGATCGCATCGATCAGGTCCAGGCGGTGCTCGACCACGCCGTCCACGGGCTCACCCGACTCCATCGGCCCGCCGGAGACGAACACCACCGGGATGTTCAGGCGCATGGCGGCCATCAGATGGCCGGGGGTGATCTTGTCGCAGTTGGAGATGCACACCAGCGCATCGGCGGTGTGGGCGTTGACCATGTACTCGATGGAGTCCGCGATCACGTCGCGGCTGGGCAGCGAGTAGAGCATGCCGCCGTGGCCCATGGCGATGCCGTCGTCCACCGCGATGGTGTTGAACTCCTTGGCGACGCCTCCGGCCTCCTTGACGGCGGAGGCCACCAGGTCGCCCATGTTCTTCAGGTGCACGTGGCCGGGCACGAACTGGGTGTAGGAGTTGGCGATCGCGATGATCGGCTTGCCGAAGTCCGAGGTCTCCATGCCGGTGGCGCGCCAGAGGGCACGCGCGCCCGCCATGTTGCGGCCGTGGGTCGAGGTGCGGGAGCGGAGCTGAGGCATGGGGGGCAGTCTACGCCGCCGCCACGATGCGAGATGTGAGGCTCACGATGTGGACACGCGGTCGTCGGTTGACATGCCGGCCTGTCGGAGGCGCGCGGGACTGCGGGACGCGTGCCCGCCGTCTCTTCCCGCAGGGAAGTTCTCCCCATCGACACCGTACGGCCGCAGCCCTATTCTTCTACGACGTAGAGATCGCCAGGAGGAAGTCCGGGGCATGTCGTCATTTCTGGGGAGCGACCCGGAAGCCGTTCGACGCTTCGCTCAACTCCTCCGTGACCGGCAAGAGGCGCTGGAGCGAACTCGATCGATTCTGGAGCCGGCAGCCCAATGCGACCCGATCTGGAAAGGGCCAGACGGTGACAGCTTCCGAATCGCGGTCCGCACCGACGTTCTCCCTGTCCTCATCGACGTGACGTCCAGGTTCAGCACCCTGGCCGGCGAAGCCGATGCTCATGCGGATGAACAGGACGGCGCCTCTGCGGCCTCTGACCCCGTGGGCGTGCAGACCCATCTCCCTCCCCCGGCTTCACCAAGACCGGAGGCACCGAGCAGGGCGGGGCGCGAGGGTGGTCGTGCGCATGACCGTCGTGGCGATGGAAGTGAAGTCGGGCCCCCCGACGGGCCACTGGGATCCGGACTCCCTGACGGTCTCGGCGACCCAGTGCCAGGCACAACTGCAAATGACCCGGGGATGACGGAATGGCATCCTGTTGATCCCGGCGCCGGCGACTGGTCCAGTGAGGATGCAACTATTGCCGACCACGCGTGGGAGGTCCTTCTTCACGGATCGACCGCAAGAAGGACGACAGGGCCATGAGACGTCGAATCGCCCTCATCGGGGCTCTGAGCTTGGTTCCACCGTCACTGCTGACGGCCTGCAGCATTTCCGATCCGAAGAATGAGAAGACTACGGCTATGACAAGCAAGCCCAGTACTCCTGAAGAAGCACTCACCGCTGTGGGCCTGCCTGTCCCCGACGCAGAACTGACTCTCAGCGAAGGAATCGTCAACACCGAACTCCTCGAATGGAGTCTGCGAGTCACCTTCACGGGCAGCGCCGAGACGGTGCAGACGTGGATGGCCGATGCCTTCGGGGAAGGTACGAACGGCCTCCCCGTCAGTGAGGACGGGGCCCCCATCTCCCCGCGCATAGCGCCGGAGGAGGTGCACACGGGAATGCGCTGGGAAAGCGGCTCCAACCCCAGGGATCCGAACGCCACCTACACGGTGCTGATCTCGTCCGACGGCACCGACGTCGTGGTCGCAGCCGCCCGTACCACTCGCTGACGCCTGCGAACTGGACGAACGGACAGGGCGAAGGTCCAGGCCCTCCTCACCTGTGCCTCAGTCGGCGCGGTGCGATCCACCGCCGGCGGGCCCACTCCCCGCTCCCCCATCGCCCTCGCTGCGCCGCTCCTCGACCGCCAGGAACTGTCCGGTGTCCGGGATCGGCTCATCGGGGGTGCCCATCGGTGAGGCGAGGTCGTCTCCGTGGTGGGCGGCGCGCACCGGGAAGTCCGGGTCGTCCGAGAGCGTGCGGTGCAGGGTGCGCAGGCGCTCCTTCTCCGCGCGCTCCTCCTTCTCCGCTCGCTGCGTCTGCGCCGGGGTCGGGTCCTCCGAGACCAGCCCGACCCGCAGGTCCTCGTCCTCGACCGCTTCGATGGACCCGGCACACAGACGGCGGTTGAACCCGAAGATCTCCAGGCGCACCACCTTCGCCAGGAAGTAGATGCCCAGGATGTTGGGACCGCCATCAGGAAGAACGACGCATCGCCGAAGGCGATCACGGCGTCGAGGGAGGCGGCCGAACCGATCACTGCACCGACGATCCACAGCACGCGGAAGGTGTAGATGATCGACTTCTTGTAGCCGAAGAGGTACGTCAGTGCCTGCTCACCGTAGTAGGCGTAGGCCAGCAGGGTGGAGTAGCCGAAGAGTGCCACTGCCAGGGTGAGCAGCAGCCGAAGGCGCCCAGCACGGTGAACACGGCGTACGCCGAGCCCAGCACGACGCCCAGGCGGCGGTAGCCGATGGAGGCGAGGCCGTCGCGCAGGTAGACCATGGGGCCACCCTGGATGCTGCCGTCCTCGCGGATTTCCCGGAACTTCGACCCCAGCGTGGCCTCGGCCATCTTCATGCTCATGCCCAGGACGCCGAAGGCCGCGATCCACAGCGCCGCGCCCGGGCCGCCCAGGGACACGGCCACCGCCACGCCGGCGATGTTGCCCAGGCCCACGGTGCCGGACAGCTCAGTGGCCAGTGCCTGGAAGCTGGAGACCTCACCGGGGTCGGTCCGGGCGCTGAACTTCCCTCGGATCACCTGCATGGACGCCCGGAATCCGTTGATCGGCTGGAAGCGCAGCCACACCGTCATGAACAGCGCGCCGATCGCGAGCCACAGCACGATGATCGGCAGCCCGCCGAAGAGGGGGATCTCGAAGAAGACGACCGCGCTCATCACGTCGGCGGCCGGGCCCATGAACCTCTCGATCAGCTCGTCGATGTTCGGCATGGCCCCATCCCCTCCGCGTCGTGGACACGGACGGGGCCGGACCCCCCA
>NZ_JAMBDS010000061.1:0-16018 GCF_025143785.1 Brachybacterium sp. p3-SID1565 | reverse complement strand
TGTCTCGGGCTGGATCAGCCGACCTGGATGCCGTCGATGGCGGCCTGGGCCTCGGAGGAGAGCTCATCCGACAGCGGGGCGGAGCCGGCGTTGTCGGCACCGACCTGCTGGCCGTCCTCGGAGATGATGTAGGAGGCGTAGGCCTTCACGGCCTCTCCCTCGCCGGCATCGGCGTAGGAGCCGCACAGCGCGAGGTAGGAGATGAGCACGATCGGGTACACGCCCTGCTCGGTGGTGGTGCGGTCCAGCTCGACCACGATGTCGTTCTCCTCGCGGCCCTCGGCGCGCGGGGAGACGTCGACGGCCTTGGCTGCGGCCTCCGCGGAGTACTCCACGAACTCCTCGCCCACCTGGATCTTGGCGATGCCGAGGTTGCCGGCCTGGGAGGCGTCGGCGTAGCCGATGGTGCCGTCGCCGCCCTCGACGGTGGAGATCAGACCGGAGGTGCCGTCACCGGACTGGCCACCGTCGATGGGCCAGGTCTCGACGGGGCCGTGGGTCCAGGCATCGGGAGCGTTCTCCGAGAGGTACTCGGTGAAGTTCTCGGTGGTGCCGGAGTCGTCGGAGCGGTGCACGGGCACGATGTCCTTGTCGGGCAGGTTCGCATCCGGGTTGTGCTCGACGATCTTCTCGTCGTTCCACTTGGTGATGTCGCCGGCGAAGATCCCGCCGATCACCTCGGGGGTCAGGTTCAGCTCGTCGACGCCCTCGAGGTTGTACACCACGGCGATCGGGGAGATGTACACGGGGAGGTTGAAGGCCTGCTCGCCGTTGCACACCTCGGTGGACGCGGCCAGCTCCTCCTCGTCCAGCGGGGAGTCGGTGCCTGCGAACTTGACCTCGCTGTTGAGGAACTGCTCGCGGCCCGTGCCGGAGCCGGTGGCGTCATAGGTGACGGTGACGTCGCCGCCCTCGGCCTGGACCAGGCCCATGAAGGACTCGGTCCACGCGGTCTGCGCGTTCTGCATGGACGAGGCGCCGGAGCCAGCGATGCTGCCGGTCAGCTCGGCGTAGCCGGCGCCACCCTCCTGGCCACCGGCGTCGGAGCCGTTGGAGCCGCCGTTGCCACCCGCATTGCCGCCGTCGCCACCGTTGCCGGTGTCGCCGCCGCCACAGGCGGACAGGGCCAGCCCACCGGTCAGACCGAGCGCTGCCAGTGCGACGAGCTTGTTCTTGCGAACGTTCACTGTGAGTCCTTTCGGGGCCCGAGGCCCTGCATGGAAGAAGCTGCTTCGACGTGTGTCGCAGTGGACGCTAGGGAGCGCAGATGACGCCCTCCCCCCTCGCGTGTGAACAACGGGTGAACTCGCCCCTTTTGTGACCGAAACCGCAGGCAGGAAGCAGGATACGAACCGGTCACAATCTCCTGGACGCGTGCAACCGGGCTCCGTGGCGGGCCGAGCCGTTCAGCTGGTGCTGGCGGCGATCCCGACCCCGATGACCAGCACGACGTAGGCCACCACGAACAGCAGCACGAGGCACCCCAGGATCGAGGTGACAAGGCCCGCGATCGCCAGGCCCCGCCCGCCCTTGGGCTCGGTCGCGGTCGGGCTGGTCTCCCGCATCCCGAGGATCGAGAAGATCAGCCCGATGGGCGCAGTGACGCCCGCGCAGAGGGCGATCGAGACGATGCCCAGCACCATCCCCACGACCGCGTGCGAGGAGGACGGCGGGCCGGGGGCGTACGCGGGCTGGCCGTAGCCGGGGCCCTGCTGGAACGAGGACTGGTAGGCCGGCGAGGGGGACGGCTGGTAGCCGGGTGCCGAGGAGGCCGATGAGGACGAGGCGTACGGATCGCTGTACCCGTGGTCCTCGCTGATCGCGTACGGGTCATCGCTGTGCTGGGATCCCTGGCCGTGCCGGTCCGCCTCGCTGCTCGATGATCCGAATTCCGGGTACTGGTATCCCCCACCCTGCGTCATGGCTCTCCCCTGCTGGTGCTGTGTGGTCGTCAGGGACGATGCACGACGCCCGCCCCTGCCGCACCCGGTCTGTGCGGGGGCGGCTCCCAAGGATCGTACCGATGCTCAGGCGATGTTGGGCAGATGCCGCTCGACGGCGACCACCCTTCCCGCTGCGGTGGTGTGCAGCACCAGGGCCTCTCCGGCCGCCAGGAAGGGATCCTCCCTGGGCAGCTCCATCTCGGCGCCGCGATCGGCGGACTTCTTCACGGCACCGATCAGGGTGGGCAGCACCGGTCGATGGGTGCACACCACGGTGCCGCGCCCCTCGTGCAGCACCCGCTCGATCACCGCGGCGGTGCGGGAGGGGTGCTCCTCCGCCCCGGCCTCGGTGAGCTCGTCCTTGGTCCTGATGGTGAGGCCCTCGATACGGGCGAAGGGCTCCACGGTGGCCAGGCACCGCTTCCAGGGGCTGCTCAGCACCCGGGTGGGATCGAAGGCGTCGATCAGTCCGGGAAGGGCTTGCGCCTGCTTCTTCCCCTTCGAGTTCAGGGGGCGCGACTTCTCACCCTTGCGCCACTTCGCACGCGGCATGGCGGCGCCGTGCCGCTGCAGGACGATGGGGACGGTCTCCAGCGTCTCGTCCTCAAGGAAGCGGCGCAGCGTCGTCACGAGCACCTGGTCCCCATGACGGGTGAGCATCCGCTCGGCCTCGTCGAGCCCCACCCAGCGCACCTCGTCCACCTCGGTGGGGTCCTCCGGCCCCGGCGCGTCCTTCGCACGCACCGTGCCGATCCAGTACTGCACGATCTTGGTGCGGCCGTCCGGCAGCAGATACACGGAGGCGGGCAGCGGCCGGTGCAGCCTCACCCGGTACCCGGTCTCCTCGGCCACCTCGCGCACGGCAGCGGCGGGGAAGGTCTCCCCCTTGTCGAGCTTGCCCTTGGGCACCGACCAGTCGTCGTAGCGGGGGCGGTGCACCAGCAGCACTTCGATGCGGGAGGACTTCTCACGCCATGCCAGCACGCCGGCGGCGAGCACGGGTGGCGGGGTCCCGGGAGCGACGCGCACCTCTCAGCCCGCTTCCGGCAGGCGCATCTGGACGTCCCTGCCCGCCACGCTGAAGCCCCAGTGGCGGTACAGCTCCAGGGCGGCGGTGTTGTCGGCCTCGACGTAGAGCTCCACGAGCGCCGTGCCGTCGGCGCTGAGGCGGTGCAGGGCGGTGCCGATGAGGTGGCCGGCCACGCCGCGACCCTGTGCCCGGGGGGCGGTGCCCACGACGTACAGCTCGGCGACGCCGGAGCAGCCCGCCGTGCCTGACCGCTCGCCGCCTGCATCCGCGGGCTCGCGCTTGATCCAGACGAATCCCAGCAGCTCGCCCCCATGGCGGGCCAGCAGCAGGTCCTCGGGATCGAACCAGGGCTCGGCGATGCGCCGGTCGAGGTCCTCGCGGGTGAGAGCGCCCTGCTCCGGGTGCTCGGCGAAGGCCTGCGCGTTCAGCTCCACCCAGGCCTCGGCGTCCCTCTCGGCCACGAAGGTGTCCAGCTGCAGACCGTCGATACGCGCCGCGGGCACGGCCGGGAGCGGTGCGGAGGGGCCCAGGTCCCGGCTCAGGGTGAGCAGGCGCCTGGTCGCACGCAGTCCTCGGCCCTCGAGGAACGCGAGCGCGGGCTCCAGTGCACCGTGCGCCCATACCCCTGCGTCGGGGCGCTTGGCCAGCACGGCCTGCAGCAGTGCGGTGCCGTGGCCCTGCCTGCGGGCCTCGGGGTGCACCATTCCCTGCACGGTCCCGTCGGGGAGGATCGAGGCGTAGCCCTGCGCGGTGGCCTCCCCGCTGCCGGGCGCCGCGGGGATCAGCAGGTGACGGGCGCCGGTGCCGGTGAGCGCGAGCCGCGCGGCCTCGTCCAGGGCCGGGACGCCGTCGTGCGCAGTGGCGGCCTCCAGGAGCCTGCCGACGGAGTGCCGCTCATCCGAGGAGAGGGCGTCCGACGTGATCATGGGGTCCTTCCGGGGGCGATGATGCCGCCGGTGCCGGCGGCCGCTCGTAGACTGACACTCTAGCGCCCGCCCGAACCCGTCGTCGGCCGTGGCCGAGACCCCGGATCCGAGAGCGAGGCCCGCCCCATGATCGCTCCCGAGCGCGCCCCGCTCGGTGCCGCCCTGGCGCTGCTGATGGCACTGGTCGCCCTCACCGGCCCCCTCTCTCCCACCCTGGTGGCGCTGACGGTCGCGCTGCTCGGGGTGCTGGTGGGGATCGCGTGGCCGGACCTGCTGGAGCTGCCTTCGGCGCCCGGCACGCGCCTGGTGGTGGCGGGCACCGGTGTGCTGGGCGCGCTGTTCTCCCTGGTCGTGGCGGAGCGCACCGGGGCCGTGGCCGCGGTGATCATGGTGTGCGCGGTCGGGGTGTTCGCCTCCTTCGTCCACCAGATGGTGCGTCGTGAGCGCTCCCGACTGACCGATTCCCTCACCGGGACCGTCGCCGGGGTGATGCTCACGGGCCTGGGCAGCTGCTGGGTGCTGGCGCAGTCCGATGCCGTGGGCACAGGCCGCACCGGGCTGGTGGCCGCGATCGCCCTGGGCCTGGCGGTGACGCTCCTGGCCGGGGCCGCCCCCTTGCCCTCGCTGCCCCGGCTGCTGCTGGCCGCACTGCTGGGCACGGCCGTGATCACCCTCCTCGCCGGGGTGCTGGCCGGGGTGGGCCCCGTTCCCGCTGCGGCGACAGGCCTGGTGACGACGGTGGGAGCCAGCGGTTCCCACCTGCTGCTGGGCTCCTCCCTGATGGCACGCAGACCATCGGCCTCCCTCGCTGTGGCGGGTGCCCCGGTCGCGACGGTGGGCGTGATGACGCTGCTGGCCGTGAACCTGCTGACCTGAGCCGTTAGACTCACCCTCATGTCCGCTCTCTCCCTGTTCTTCCTCGCCCTGGTGGTCCTCGTCGGCGTGGGCACGCTCGCCTTCGCCGTCCTGGTCCTCGCCCGCCTGTTCGGCCGCTGAGCGGCCGGAGGCAGCGCCGTGCCGATCTCCCTCGATCCTTCCCTGCCCTCCTCCCTGTACCCGCTGGCCTGGCTGGTGGGCACCTGGGAGGGCAGCGGTGCTCTGCATCGCCCGGGAGCCGACGCCGGTGACCTCCGCGTCGAGCAGCGCCTGGAATGCACCCCCACCGAGAACGGCACCCTTGCCTGGGTGTCCGAGATCCACACGGTCGATCAGGCCGCCCCGCTGCCGCCCACCAGCGTCTTCGCACGCGAGGACGCGCCGCCACCGCGCCAGGGAGGCACCGGTGAGCGCCGCCTGCTGATGCGCGAGCGCGGCGAGTGGATCGTGGGCGATCCCCTGCCCGGTCAGGATCTCCAGGCCGCTCGCGAGGCCGCGCCCGGCAGTCCGGCCGGGTTCGTCTCCTACGGCCTCACGGCCCGCTTCGAGCCCACCAGTGACGAGGACGCCGCACCTGAGGCCGCATGGGCAGGAGAGGTGCGCGGCCCCCGCATCCAGTTGGCCCGCCGGGACGAGGGCACCTCCCGGGTGCTGGAGACTCGCATGGCCGGGTACGTGTCGGGGCGGCTGATGTGGCTGTGGGAGAGACGCGCAGGCGACACCGCGACCGGCGGCCACGTCGCCGAGGAGTCCGCCATGATCCCCTATCTGTCCCTGGAGCTCGACCGTGCCTGATCCCGTCGTCCCCGATCCTGTGCCCGGCACGTCGGCCGAGCCTGCCGCCGGGAGCACATCGGCAGTACGACCGCCGCTGCTGCGGCAGCGGGCCGTGCTCGGCGAGGGCCCGGATGCCGCCGTGCCCGCGCACTACGGGGCGCCCCTGCGCGAGCAGCGGAGGCTGCTGGATTCCCGCTCCGTGGTGGACCTGGGCCAGCTGGAGCTGCTCGAGGTGCGCGGCGCCGATGCCCGCAGCTGGCTCACCACCATCACCTCGCAGGACTTCACCGGGTCCTCGGTGGCTGCCGGTGCGAGCATGGCGGTGCTCTCCCCGCAGGGCCGCGTGGAGCATCTGGCCTCCGCGGTGCTCCTGGCCGAGGACTCCGTGCTGCTGATCCTGGACTCGGGCTGCCGCGCCGGGCTGCGCCGATACCTGGAGATGATGCGCTTCGCCGCGCGGGTCGAGCTGATCGACCGGGACGACCTGCGGGTCCTCGGTGCCGTGGCCCCGGCGCACGAGGTGCTGGCCGGGCATGCCACTGCACTGGAGCTGCCCGCACCGGTGGCGGTGTGGAGCGACGGCTGGCCGCAGGTGGCGCCGGGCGGTGTGGCCTACGGCCCGGACCCGGAGGACCCGGTCGGAGCAGTGCTCACAGTGGTGGACGCACAGGCCTTGCAGGCGCTGCCGTGGCGGGAGGAGCACCTGGCGGGCATGCTGGCCTGGGAGGCGCTGCGGATCGCCGATCACCGCGCACGTGCCGCGCGGGAGGTGGACGAGCGCACCATCCCCCACGAGCTGGACCTGCTGCGCACCACGGTGCACACCACCAAGGGCTGCTACCGAGGGCAGGAGACGGTCGCGAAGGTGCTGAACCTCGGCCAGCCTCCCCGGCGACTGGTGATGCTGCACCTGGACGGATCGCAGGACGTGCCGGTCGCCCCCGGCGGGCAGGTGCGCCTGGGCGGCGCCGACGGGAAGGTCGTGGGCACCGTGACCTCCGCCGCGATCCACGCGGACCTGGGTCCGATCGCACTGGCCGTGGTCAAGCGAGCCGTGCCCCTGGACGCTCCGCTGGCGGTGGCCGTGCCCGAGCCCGGGGCTGACGACGGTGAGGCCCGGGCCTGGCTGGACGCAGCCCAGGAGCCGATCGTGCTGCCCCGGGACCACGGGGAGCGCCCCGCCACTGCACGCCTCTGATCCCGTGACAGGCCCGTCGGCCGCGCCGTGGAACCGGCTTGCTGTGGGCGCCGCGCCCCCGCACCTGGGATGATGGCGGCATGAGCGGTGAGGGCGAGCAGCAGGACTGGACCAACAAGCGCCATGAGGTGATCGCGGCGCAGCAGCAGGCGCTGGAGGCGCAGCGGCAGAGCGAGCACGAGCGCGCCACGGCGATCATCCGCGAGGCCATCGGGGCCTTCCGGGCCGCCGGCATCGAGCCGGTCCCCCTGCAGGCGCGTCCCTTCACCGGGGCCGGCACCATCCGCACCTCGCTCACCGGCTGGTACCTCAAGCACGATCTCACCCTCGCCGTCGACGAGGAGGCCCGCTTCTACGTGCTGCGCGTACCGGGCGGCCTCATGTCCCGACTGCGCGGCGCCACTCCTGAACCGTCCCCCGCCCCGATGGTGGTGGGCCGCGGCGCGCGCGACGGGGAGACCTTCGAGATCCGTGAGCTGCTGCAGATGCGGCTGGCGGACCCGGTGCGCCCGTGAACGATCCGAGCGCCCACCGCATGACACGCGCAGAGCGGCTGCGCCAAGGCCTGACGGGGAGGGTGCGCGCCGGCTCCTCCCGGGGCCGGCAGGACGCCCTGTCCATCGGTCGCGCCGCCGTGGCGGCCGCCCTCGCCTACCTGCTCAGCCACCTGCTGTGGGGGCACGAGTACCCCTTCTTCTCCTCGATCGTCGCCTTCATCATCATCGGCTTCGGGACGGAGACGAAGATCCGCAAGGTGGTCGAGATGAGCGCCGGGGTGATGCTCGGCGTGCTGCTGGGCGAGCTGGCCCGCTCCACCATCGGCCCGGGCACCTGGCAGATCACAGTGGTGGTGTTCGGGGCCGGACTGCTGGCCCGCCTGCTGGACTCCGGCAACCTGTTCGGCTTCCAGGTCACGATCCAGTCGCTGCTGGTGATGATCATGCCGGTCACGCCCGGGATGACGCCGGGCGGGCGCGTCGTGGACGCTCTGACCGGTGTCACCGTCGCGATCCTGATCCATCTGCTGACCACCGGGGATCCTCGCTCCGTTCAGCGCCGGGCCGCCACCGACTTCTTCCAGGAGCTCGAGGACACGATGGTGAACCTGGCCCTGGCCGCCCGCAGCGGGGACGTGAGCGTGGCGCAGGCGGCGCTGCGGTCGGTGCGGATCTCCTCGCAGTCCTTCACCGATGAGTGGAAGGTGGCGAACGAGGCGGCCAACGAGATGGCCACCTACTCCCCCACCGCCTACCGCCACGCCGCGGGGGTGGAGCGCCTCCAGCACCTGCTGATCGGATCGGACCGGGCCATGCGGAACCTGCGCGTGATCGCCCGGCGCGAGGTCGAGTTCCTCACCGCCGTCAACGGGGATGCGCACTCCACCCTGGCCGATGCGCTGCTGGCCGCCCGTGATGCCATCACCGAGCTGCGTGCGGCGGTGAGCCAGGACGACGTGGACTTCACCGCAGCCCGCCGCAGCCTGCGCCTGTTCGGTTCCTACCTCACCCCCGAGCTGCTGCTGAAGAACGATCAGGGGGTTCGACCGGGGCGGGCCGGGCACTTCGAGGGGGTGACGCTCGTGATCCAGCTGCGCTCCCTGGCGATCGACCTGCTGCAGGCCACCGGTCTGGAGGCGAAGGACGCCAAGCGCCTGCTGCCCAGCCTCCTGATCGCCGCCGACGGGGAGTCCATCGGCCCGCGTCCCCTGACCCGCGAGATGAAGGCCGTGGAGCCGCCGGCGACCACGGAGGCCCTGGAACTGCTGATCACCGACCGGTCCGATCCGGAGCGCCGACGGCCCTAGCGGAAGGCTCCTCCTGCCCGCCCGGGCTGCCAGGGTGGATGCGGGCGATCCGACTATCCTGGCGCGATGATCGCTGCCATCCAGATGTGGATCTTCGCTGTGCTCGCCCTCGCCCTGCTGGCCCTGGAGGTCTGGGCGTTCGTCAACGCGATCCGCTTCCGGTCCGACGCCTACGTGGCCGCGGGCAAGCGCACCAAGGTGTTCTGGTGCGTGCTGACGGGGGTGTCGATGCTGCTGGGCTTCCTCTCCCTTCCGTACCCGATCGGCCGGGGCGGCACCTCGATGCTGTTCATGATCATCGGCGTGGTGATCGCCGGGATCTTCCTGGCGGACGTGCTGCCGGCCCTGAAGTCCGTGATGCGCAGGGCGCAGGGCAACCGCTGGTGAGCTGAGTCGAACAGCGACGAGGGCACCCACCGCTGGTGGATGCCCCCGTCTCGTTCCGCCGGGTGGCGGAGGGAGTGCGTGTCAGCCCTCGTGGGTGCCGGCCGAGCGCAGGTTCTCGCAGGCCTCGACGACGCGGGCGGCCATGCCGGCCTCGGCCTTCTTGCCCCAGGCGCGCGGGTCGTAGGCCTTCTTGTTGCCCACCTCGCCGTCGACCTTGAGCACGCCGTCGTAGTTCTCGAACATGTGCGAGACCACGGGACGGGTGAAGGCGTACTGGGTGTCGGTGTCGATGTTCATCTTGATGACACCGTTGTCCACGGCCTCCTGGATCTCCTCCAGGGTGGAGCCGGAACCGCCGTGCATCACGAGGTCGAACGGCATGTCCTTGCCGTACTTCTCGCCGACGGCCTTCTGGATGTCCAGCAGCACCGAGGGGCGCAGCTTCACATTGCCCGGCTTGTACACGCCGTGCACGTTGCCGAAGGTGAGGGCGGTCAGGTAGCGGCCGTTCTCGCCCAGGCCCAGCTTCTCAGCGGTCTTCAGGCCGTCCTCGGGGGTGGAGAACAGCTTGTCGTTGGAGACGTTGGCCTCCACGCCGTCCTCCTCACCGCCGACCACGCCGACCTCGATCTCGAGGATCTTCTTGGCCTCGACGGACTTGGCCAGCAGACGCTCGGCAATCTCGAGGTTCTCGTCCACCGGGACGGCGGAGCCGTCCCACATGTGCGACTGGAACAGCGGGTCCATGCCCTTCTTGACCCGGTTCTCGAGGTCCCACTCGATCAGGGGCTCCACCCAGGTGGGCAGGACCTCCTTGGCGCAGTGGTCGGTGTGCAGCGCCACGTTGATCGGGTAGTTCTTGGCCACGGCGTGCACGAACTCGGCCAGGGCGATCGAGCCGGCCACGCGGTCCTTGACCGTGGAGCCGGAGAGGTACTCGGCACCGCCGAAGGAGACCTGGATGATGCCGTCGGAGTTGGCCTCCGTGAAGCCGCGCAGGGCGGCGATCGCGGTCTGCGAGCTCGACACGTTCACGGCGGGGTAGGCGAACTTGCCGGCCTTGGCGCGGTCGATCATCGCGCTGTACTGGTCGGGAGTGACAACTGCCATGGGGTATTTCTCCTTCAGGAAGAGACTGCTGGGACGACCTCGGGCGCAATGATGCAACACGGGATCGCTCGTCCTTGTTCATTGTTCCACAGTGGCCCCGGGCCGCCCCCGGGGAGGGTCCCGCGGGCTCCGGGAGTGGCCTGCGTCTCAGCCCCGCGGATCGGCCACTCACGACCCCGCGGCACAGCGCGCACTCAGGGTGCACGCGCAACACCGTACGGGCCGACGTCAGTCGAGCGCGGCGAAGTCCCGCTCCTCCTCGGCGCCCTCCGCGTTGTCCTGCACCACGAATCGGATCGGGTCGACTTTCGACCACACCGCGAACAGCGCAGCGAACACGATCATCGCGATACCGGCCCACAGGTTCGCGTTCACACCACCGGTCTTGGCTGCTTCCTCGGGACTGAACCCGAATAGGCCCGTGAGCAGGACGATCAGGCCGAACAGTCCGATCAGCGCCCCGATGAACGTACGGATGTCGAAGGCTCCCGCCGACTCGACATGCTTGCCGCTGCCGCCACCTTCGGAACCGGGTGCGTGCGAATCCTTGCTCTGCTTCTCCAGCGCCGCGCCCGGAAGCGGACCCGTGCCCGCGAGAGGCGAGGTCCAAGCGGCGCCCTGCTCGATCCGCTCCTCGATGAGGATCCACAGCGCCAGCCACGCGACCGCGCCTATGAGGCACAGCCAGCTGTGCGACCGCCACCTCATGCGCGAGGCCAGGTGCTCCGAGGCGATCTCGACCGTCTCGTCGCTGGTCCCCGCCATCACACCGCCTGCTGCTCGCGTGGACGGGCGGCTTCCGGGCGGCGAGCGCCGTCGCGGGCGCTGGAGCGGATACGACGGCGCGTGGCCTCGGGAAGCATCCTGCGATTCTAGGCAGCTGCCCTCCCGTGGAGGGCGGACCGGTGAGCGGAGGCGTTCCCGCCAAAACGTCGTTCGTCGCAGATCTGTCAGAGCGATGCTGCGTGAGCCGGTGGGCGGAGCCGAGCCCGGAGAGCCGCTCAGGCCAGCGGTCCCCGCGGCACGTCCACGTGCTGCACCACCCAGGTGTGCATGGCGATCGCCGCGGCGGCGGCCACGTTGATGGAGCGGGTGGAGCCGAACTGGCTGATGCCCACCACCTGGTCCGCTGCTGCCAGCAGGTCCTCACTGAGACCCGGCCCTTCCTGGCCGAACACCAGCAGGCAGTCGCGCGGCAATGCGGTGTGCTCGATGGGCATCGCTCCCGGCACCAGGTCCATCGCCACGATGGACAGTCCTTGCGCACGGGCCCAGGCCGCCAGCGAGGCTGCATCGGGATGGTGCAGCTCGTGCTGGTAGCGGTCGGTGACCATCGCACCGCGGCGGTTCCAGCGCCGCCTGCCGACGATGTGGAAGGCGGCCACGTTGAAGGCGTTGGCGGTGCGCACCACCGAGCCGATGTTGGCGTCGTGCTCGAGGTTCTCGATCGCCACGTGCAGGGCCGTGCGGGACGTGTCGAGGTGGGCGATGATCGCCTCGCGCCGCCAGTAGCGGTACCGGTCCAGCACGTTGCGGCGGTCGCCGTGGGCCAGCAGCTCCGGATCCAGGTGCGGGTCCTCGGGCCAGGGCTCGGGGTGGGGGCCGACGCCGACCTCGCGCTCCTGGGCGGGCTCAGCGTGCGTCATCGTCCCCCTTCTCACGGAGCTCCTTCTTCTGCTCCTCGTCGGGATCGGGAAGACCCAGCTCCCTGCGGCGCTTCTCGCGGCGGATCAGCTTGATCAGGGTCCACACGAGGGCGATCGCGATGATCGCGTAGACGATCTTGGAGATCACATCGGTGTAGGGCTCGATCACGGTCCAGTTGCTGCCCAGGGTGTAGCCGAAGGTCACGAAGATGGTGTTCCAGATGGCGCTGCCCAGGGCGGTGAGCAGGGTGAACATCCAGAAGGGCATCTTGTACAGGCCCGCGGGGATCGAGATCAGCGAGCGCACCCCCGGCACCATGCGGCCGAAGAAGATGCCCTTCTGACCGTGCTTGTCCATCCAGTCGACGGTCTTGTCGTAGTCGTCCACGTTCAGCAGCGGCAGGTGGATGAACGCCCAGCGCAGGCGCTCCGGACCCAACAGTCGGCCCAGGCCGTACAGCAGCCATGCCCCGGTCACCGAGCCGATGATCGAGGCGATCAGCATGCCGGCGTAGGTGTTGTTGGGCCCGGCGGCGGTCACGCCGGCCAGCGGCAGGATCACCTCGGAGGGGATCGGGGGGAAGACGTTCTCCAGGAAGATCAGCAGGGCGACACCGAAGGCGCCGAAACGGTCGATCGTCTCCACGGCCCAGTCGACGATGTTCATGCAGCAGCTCCTCCGAGTTCGGGGCGCGAGGGCGGACTTCTCGCGCGTTCCCCCCGGCAGATGCACGAGCGGACTGGCCCATGGTAGGCGGCACCGTCTCGGATCGGGCTGTGGCACTGCCCGCATCCACCTCATCCGGTCATGCCCGCCGGTGCTCGACCAGGCGTCAGGCGCGTCGGTGAACCGATACCCCCGGACGTGACGCTCGTCTACTCTGTGGCCATGACCTTCAATCCCAACGCGGAGATCCGCTCTGACAACGTCTCTCGCAGCGGCGGCGGCGGTTTCGGCGGCGGGTTCCGCCCCGGGCGCGGTGGCGGCGGCGTCGCCATCGGCGGCGGCGGTGGCTGCCTGCTGCTGGTCGTGATCCTGGTCTACATGCTGATGGGGGGCGACCCGGGGGCCCTGCTCGGCGGCAGCCAGCCGCAGCCGGGCCCTGTCGCCGAGGGCGGCACGCTCGAGGGATGCGACACCGGTCAGGACGCGAACGAGCGCGACGACTGCCTGGTGCAGGCCACCATCGAATCGGCCGATTCGCTGTGGTCCGAGCTCGCCCCCGCCTCGGGCATCGAGTTCGTCGAGCCCGGCGGGCAGGTGTTCACCGGCCAGGTGCAGACCGGCTGCGGCCCGGCCACCAGCGACGTGGGCCCCTTCTACTGCCCGGCCGACGCCAGCATCTACGTGGACGTCTCCTTCTTCGGCGAGCTCGAGTCCCGGTTCGGGGCCGACGGGGGCCAGCTGGCCAAGATCTACGTGGTGGCCCACGAGTACGGCCATCACATCCAGAACCTGCAGGGCTCCATGCAGCGGGCGAACCGGCAGGACACCGGACCGCAGTCCGATGCGGTGCGCCTGGAGCTGCAGGCTGACTGCTACGCCGGGGTGTGGGCGCACCATGCCGCCAACACCGTCGACGAGGACGGGGTGCGGATGCTGGAGCCGCTGACCCAGGAGGACATCGCCTCCGGTCTGTCGGCGGCCGCTGCGGTGGGCGACGACCACATCCAGGGGGAGGTCGCCGGTGGCGGCATCCACCCGGAGAGCTGGACCCACGGCTCCTCCGAGCAGCGTCAGGCCTGGTTCATCACGGGCTACGAGAAGGGCACCGTGGAGTCCTGCGACACCTTCGCCGTCCCGGAGGTCTGAGCGCCTCCCTCAGATCTCCAGCTCGGAGATGTCGTAGGCCGCCAGGTAGCGGTAACCGGCCTGCTCGACGGCCTGGCGCGAGGCGTCGGAGCGATGCACGATCACGGCGACCGCGGCGATGTCGGCCCCGGCCTCGGTGAGGGCCTCGCAGGCAGTGAGCACGCTGCCACCGGTGGTGGAGGTGTCCTCGACGGCGACCACGCGGCGGCCGGCGACGTCCGGTCCCTCGACGCGCCGCTGCAGGCCGTGGGCCTTGTTGGCCTTGCGCACCACGAAGGCGTCCAGCGGGTGCTCCGCCTGCGCTGCGGAGGCATGGAGGATCGAGGTGGCCACCGGGTCCGCTCCGAGGGTGAGGCCGCCCACCGCGTCGATGCCGGGCACCAGGCCCTCGCGCCGCAGCAGGTCCAGCATCACGCGGCCCACCAGGGGTGCGGCCTCGTGGTGCAGGGTGATGCGCCGCAGGTCCACGTAGTGGTCGGCCTGGGCGCCGGAGGACAGGGTGACCTGGCCGCGCACCACGGCGAGGTCACGGATCAACCGGCGCAGGCGCTCCCGGTCGGCGGTGAGAGCGGAGCTCTGGCCTGAGCTCTCGGGGCGGTCGGAGGTGGGGGTGGTGTCGGGCATGCGCCCCAGGGTACTGGCGCGCATGGCCCGGCGCGCGGTGTGCAGCGGGCAGGAGCCGACCGGAGCGGCACCGCAGCGAGGGCAGCTACTGCGGCGGGTCCTCGCGCTGCCAGGGGGCATGAAGGTTGCGGCGGGAGGCACGCCGTCGGGAGCGCACCACCGCGTTCTGCTGGAGCCGGTGGTACCAGTTCGGGGAGGTGAGTGCCCGCACCAGTGAGCGCGGTGCGATGCGGGAGACCTCCCCTGCGGTCCGGTACTTCACCGAGGGGATGGACAGCACCGTGCCCCGGGCTGCGTCCTTCAGGGCCTGCTCCACCACGAACGGGGCCTTCAGCCAGGTGACCCGCGGCAGGCCCTCCATGTTCATGCAGGCCCGCTCGTGGAACTCGGTCTGCACGAACCCGGGCAGCAGCGCGGTGGCGCTGACCCCGGTGCCCTTCAGCTCCGCGGCCAGGGACTCGGTGAACACGGTGACCCAGCTCTTGGAGGCGGCGTACGGGCCGGCGGTGGTGTACCCGGCCAAGGAGCTGACGTTGATGATGGCGCCCCGGCGACGCTGCACCATGGAGCGCGCCGCCGCGTGGGACAGCACCAGCACCGCCCGCATCAGGGTGTCCATCTGCTTCTCGTGGTCCTCGACGCCGATCTCGAGGAACCCTCCCCGAAGCCCGTAGCCGGCGTTGTTGACCAGCAGGTCGACCGGGTCCACCGGGTCGGTCAGGCGCACGGCCACTCGGTCCAGCCGGGCGCGGTCGGAGAGATCGGCCGCGAGCACCTCGACCTCGACCGCGTGGACGTCGCGGATCTGCGCGGCGATGGTGCGCAGGCGGTCCTCGTTGCGCGCGACCAGCACCAGGTGGTGGCCGGTCCCGGCCAGCTGCCAGGCGAACTCCAACCCCAGCCCTGAGGTGGATCCGGTGACGAGTGCGCGCGCCATGTCCAGATGGTAATCGCAGGTGGAGCCATCGTCAGGCCGCCACGGGCTCACGGCCCGTAGGATCGGGGCCATGCGCATCGCCACCTGGAACATCAACTCCCTGCGTGCCCGGATGGACCGTGTGCTCGCCTTCCTCGACCGCCATCAGGTCGACGTGCTGGCCCTGCAGGAGACCAAGGCCAAGCCCGCCCAGCTGGACCTCACCCAGCTGGTGGAGGCCGGCTACGAGGTCCACGCCCACGGCCTGAACCAGTGGAACGGGGTGGCGCTGGTCTCCCGCGTGGGCCTGGAGGACGTGCGCCCCGAGCTGCCGGCGGTGCCCGTATGGCCGGAGGACGAGACCGGCGTGGCCGAGGCGCGGGCCATCAGCGCTGTGGTGGGCGACGGTCTGCGGATCTGGTCGCTGTACGTGCCCAACGGCCGCGAGATCGACCACCCCCACTTCGCGTACAAGCTGCGCTGGCTGGACGCCCTGCGGGCCGAGGGCGCACGGGAGCTCGCCGAGGACCCGCAGGCGCGCGTTGCGTTCGTCGGTGACTTCAACGTGGCGCCGCACGACGAGGACGTGTGGTCGATGGAGTTCTTCGAGGGCAAGACCCACGTGACCGAGCCGGAGCGGGCCGCCTTCCAGGCGCTGGTCGATGCGGGCTTCGCCGACGTGGTGCGCCCGGACAACCCCGGCCCCGGGGTGTACACCTACTGGGACTACCAGCAGCTGCGCTTCCCCAAGAAGGAGGGGATGCGCATCGACTTCGTGCTGGGCACCCCGGCCGTGCAGCAAGCGGTCACCGGGTCGTTCATCGACCGTGAGGAGCGCAAGGGCAAGGGCGCCTCCGATCACGCCCCGGTGGTGGTGGACCTGGAGTTCTGAGGCTCCGTCCCGTCGTCGGCGACGGGTGAGCGAGATCGGGCCCGGGAAGCGGACGGAGACCGGGCACGGGGCGCCG
>NZ_JAMBDS010000060.1:0-16110 GCF_025143785.1 Brachybacterium sp. p3-SID1565 | reverse complement strand
CCCCCCCCCCGGTTCGTCCTTGCGTCAGGTGCGATTTTTCAGCCGGCGGATCCGGGCGCGCACACTACCCACGAAGTGCCGTGCACCCTGCCGAGCGAAGCCGCTGGTCCACGACCGCGGCCCCGCGCAGCGCATCATCTGGCGGTCCCAGGCGCGCTCCTCGGCCTTGAAGCAGCGCACCTCGCAGTGCGCACAGAACGGCGTGGGGTCCAGCGTGCAGAACACTCACAGGGCCATCTCTGGGGCACCCCGGTCGACGGCGGGCGCTGAGAGCTCTCGTGCCGAGAGGTGCGCAGTTGGCGATCAGGGCCAGCCGTTCCGCCAACTCAGCACACCTTGAGCCCGCATGTCACGCATCAGGGTCGTGACACGCTCTCCAGGGCGGAGTTGGCCGCCCAGAGAGCGGCGTAGAGCACCCCGGCCACCGGCCAGATCACCCCGGCGAGTGCCACCATCAGCAGCGTGCCGCACACGGCGAGCAGGGGCAGGCGTCCATCGGGGACCTTGGTCCTCCCGGCGCCGGTTTCGTCGCAACCAGAACTACTACACCTGGGGGTGTCGGCGTGTTGCGACCCCAACATGTTGTGGTCGATTCCTACGGTGGCAGAGCCGCGGCGCACACCACACACCCGCAGCATTGCGCGCCACCCGTGCCCACACCCGTACCCCGTCCCGAAGGAGAGAGCCCATGACCGCGTCCCCGAAGCAGCCCGCCCCGATCGAGCCCACCGAGCCCGGCGCGGCCCCCGTCGGCCGCCGCATGATCGATCCGGTCGCCACCGTCACCGAGTACGTGGACCGCTCCGACTGGCGCGTCAACGCCAACGCCAACCAGGGCTACTCCGTGGGCGGGCTGGTGCTCAACGCCGCGGGCAAGATGATCGCCAACTACTGGCTGGACGAGGTGTTCAGCCCCGAGGCGGGCCGTGCCCACCGCGACGGGGACATCCACATCCACGACCTCGACATGCTCACCGGGTACTGCGCCGGCTGGTCACTGCGCCGTCTGCTCGAGGAGGGCTTCAACGGTGTGCCCGGGGCGATCGCCGCCGCCCCGCCCAAGCACTTCTCCTCGGCCTGCGGGCAGATCGTCAACTTCCTGGGCACCCTGCAGAACGAGTGGGCCGGCGCCCAGGCCTTCAGCTCCTTCGACACCTACATGGCGCCGTTCGTGCGCCTGGATGACATGACCTACGAGCAGGTGCTGCAGTGCATGCAGGAGCTGATCTACAACCTCAACGTGCCCAGCCGCTGGGGCTCGCAGTGCCCCTTCACCAACCTCACCTTCGACTGGACCTGCCCAGAGGACCTGCAGGGCCAGCACCCCCTGATCGGCGAGCAGCTGTGCGACTTCACCTACGGCGATCTCCAGCACGAGATGGACCTGGTCAACCGGGCCTACATCGAGGTGATGACCGCGGGCGACGCTGACGGGCGCGCCTTCACCTTCCCCATCCCCACCTACAACATCACCCGCGACTTCGACTGGGAGGCCGAGAACACCCAGCGGCTGTTCGCGATGACCGCGAAGTACGGACTGCCCTACTTCCAGAACTTCATCAACTCCGACCTGGACCCCGGGATGATCCGCTCGATGTGCTGCCGCCTGCAGCTGGACCTGCGCGAGCTGCTCAAGCGCGGCAACGGCCTGTTCGGCTCCGCGGAGCTCACCGGCTCCATCGGCGTGGTCACGGTCAACATGGCGCGCCTGGGCTACCTGTACGCCGGGGACGAGGACGCGCTGATCGCCGAGCTGGACCGCCTGCTCGAGGTGGGCAAGGACACCCTGGAGAAGCGGCGGGCCACCGTGCAGGAGCTGATCGACGGCGGCCTGTACCCGTACACCAAGCGGTACATGGGCCACCTGGGCAACCACTTCTCCACCCTCGGGGTCAACGGGATGAATGAGATGGTCCGCAACTTCACCGGCGATGCCCACGACCTGATGGACGAGTTCGGGCAGCAGATGTGCCTGCGGATCCTCGACCACGTGCGCGAGACGATGGTGCGGTACCAGGAGGAGACCGGGAACCTGTACAACCTGGAGGCCACCCCGGCCGAGGGCGCCACCTACCGCTTCGCCAAGGAGGACCGCGCGCGCTTCCCCGGCATCCTCACCGCCGGCACCACCGCCAACCCGTACTACACCAACTCCTCCCAGATCCCCGTGGGCGCCACCGAGGACCCCTTCGAGGCGCTCGAGCTGCAGGAGGAGCTGCAGTCCAAGTACACGGGCGGCACCGTGCTGCACCTGTACATGAACGACGCGATGAGCTCGGCGACCACCTGCCGGGAACTCGTGCGCAGAGCACTGACCCGGTTCCACCTGCCGTACCTGACCATCACCCCCACCTTCTCGATCTGCCCCAGCCACGGCTACCTCACCGGCGAGCACCACCAGTGCGAGCGCTGTGGTGAAGCCTGCGAGGTGTGGACCCGTGTGATGGGCTACTTCCGGCCCGTGTCCTCCTTCAACATCGGCAAGAAGGGCGAGTACGCCGAGCGCACCTTCTTCACCGAGCAGGCCTCCGGCGTAGGCGGCTGCCAGGAGGCGGCCGACGGGCCCGCTGCGGCGGCCGACGAGCCCGCGGCCGCGACCGGCCGCCCAGGGGCCGTGATCACCCCGGTGACGGCGTGAGCCCTCTGTCCAGCCTGGCGGCACCGGACCTGCGCATCGCAGGTCTGGTGCCGCTGTCCACCGTGGACTGGCCCGGCCGCCTGGTGGCCACGGTGTTCTGCCAGGGCTGCCCCTGGCGCTGCACCTACTGCCACAACACCGCGATCCTGGACGCCCATGCCCCTGGCGCCGTGCCCTTCGGTGAGCTGGGTCGGCTCCTGGAGCGACGGGGAGGGCTGCTGGACGGCGTGGTGTTCAGTGGGGGAGAGGCCACCATGCAGCACGCTCTGGTGCCTGCCGCCCGCGCCGTTCGCGAACGCGGCTTCGCGGTTGGGCTGCACACCGGCGGGGCCTTCCCCACCCGGATGCAGGCCCTGCTCGGGGTCGACACCGACGGGCATCGCGCCTGCTCACCGCTGGTGGACTGGGTGGGGTTCGACGTGAAGGCCGCGCCGGCCGGCTACACGGACCTGGTGGGACGGGCCGGTGCCTGGCGGCGAAGTGCGAAGTCCCTCCAGTTGCTGCTGGCCTCCGGTGTGGACCACGAACTGCGGATGACGGTCACCCCGCAGTTGATCGACCAGGTCCCCGCGGTGATCGAGACCGTCCACCGCGGCGGCGGCACGCACCTGGTGCTGCAGAAGGCACGGTCCGACGGTGCAGAGAGCGGCTTCGCCAGGCAGCTGGCTGCAGTGCCGGACTGGACGGAGCGATTCGACGCTGCCGCGCACAGAGCACGGCAGCTCGGAGCGCAGCAGGGCCTTGAGATCACGGTCCGAGCGTGACGGGGCCGTGACCCGCGCCAGCGCCGGTCCGAGGAAGGGCGGTCCTAGGATGACAGTGACGGGGTCCCCCGTCAGTGAATCCTGGCCCGTCCCTGTTCCCCTGCCCGTTTGGAGTCGTCATGGATGACCTCGTCCTCAACTGGGAACTCGGCACAGCCGGGCTGCTGATCGTGGCAGTCTCGGCCATCGCCGTACTTCTCATCCTCATCATGGCCTTCAAGGTCCATGCATTCCTCGCCCTGATGATCACCTCGATCGGAACGGCCCTGGCTGCGGGCATCGCCCCGGCCAGCGTGCTGCCCGCCCTCGCCTTCGGCTTCAACACGACCCTGGGCAACGTCATGCTGCTGGTCGCACTCGGCGCGATGCTGGGCAGGATGATCGAGACCTCCGGCGGCGCCCAGGTGCTCGCCGACCGGATGATCGACCTGGTCGGCGAGAAGCGGGCCGGCTTCGGCCTGTCCCTGGCCAGCCTGCTGATGGGCTTCCCCATCTTCTTCGACGCCGGCCTGGTGGTCATGATGCCCATCATCTACGCCGTGGCCCGACGGGTCGGCGGCTCCTTCCTGTCCATCGCGCTGCCCTCGGCGGTGGCTTTCAGCGCCATGCACATCTTCGCCCCGCCGCATCCCGGCCCGGTGGCCGCCTCCGGCATCGTCGGTGCTGACATCGGCCTGGTGATGCTGGTGGGTCTCGTGTTCGCTGTCATCATCTGGTACCTGGTGGGCGTGCTGCTGGCACCCCGCCTGGGCATGCGCTTCGACATCCCGGTGCCGGACATCCTCGAGGGCGACACGGACGAGATGGGTTTCTCCTCCAGCCCCCGCGTCCCCACCATCATCGGCCTGCTGCTGCTGCCGTTGATCCTCATCCTGCTGAACACCGGTCTGAACACCATCGGTTCGACCCGTCCGGACAAGGACGCGTTCCTGGCCGACGGCGTGGTCTCGACCCTGCGCCTGCTGGGTGAGACCCCGATCGCCCTGCTGATCACCGTGATCGTCTCGATGTTCGTGCTGGGCTGGGGTGCCGGCAAGAAGGGCACCCTGATCGAGAAGGTGGCTGATTCAGCCCTGGGGCCGATCTGCTCGGTGGTGCTGGTGACCGGTGCCGGCGGCATGTTCGGCGGTGTGCTGCGCGTGACCGGGATCGGGGACGCCGTGGCGGATTCGCTGAACAACGTCGGCCTGCCGGTGATCGTGGCGGCCTACCTGATCGCCCAGATCGTGCGCCTGGCACAGGGCTCGGCCACCGTGGCTCTGACCACCGCGGCCTCCCTGATGGCCGGCGTGATCGCCGCCAGCGACTTCAGCCCCCTGCAGGTGGTCGCGATCGTGATGGCGATGTCGGCCGGCTCGGTGGGCTTCTCCCACGTCAACGACTCCGGCTTCTGGCTGGTCAGCAGGTTCTTCGGGATGGACATGAAGCAGACCCTGGCCACCTGGACTCTCATTCAGGGCGCGATGGCCATCGTCGGCTTCACCCTGTCCTACATCCTCTACGGCATCGCCTCGGCGATCGGCTGAGCCCCTGCCTGCGCCGCCGCATCCTGCTTCCCGTAGGTGAGGCGGCGCAGCAGACGCTCAGCCGGACCCCGCATGTCCCTCGATGCCATCCACCCGGCGATCAGCACCGAGATCAGCCACACCCCCAGTGCCAGAGCGGTCGAGGTGGTGGTGGACAGCTGCTGTCCCAGGCCGAAGCCCCAGGCGGCCAGCAGGGGAGCGAAGATGATCGACTGGAACAGGTAGAAGGTGAGCGAACGCTGCCCCACCGCGGCAATGGCGCGCACCGGGGCACTCACCTGCCGTGTCATCTCCGGTGCCACCGGTGATGCCGGGGCCCCGTAGGAGCGTGAGGCCACCAGAGCGGACCGGGCATCGGGGGAGAGGTCACGCTTGCGCACGGCCGGTTCGGGGGCCTCGGCGGGCGCTGCGGTTGTATTCGTCGCGGGACGGGTGCGTCCCTCCAGGTGCGCCGCGATCAGGCCGAACGCAGCGGCGTACCCGATGCCGCAGGCCACGCCGGAGATCATCTCGGTGCCCATGAACGTCCAGAACAGCACGTCCGGCAGGTCCAGCACCCCCAGCATCGGCAGGATCCGCGTCAGGCCCCCGGCCCAACCGATCGTGATCCCGACGGCGGCCGTCAGGCGCAGCAGGCGCATGTGGTTCCAGGGTTCGTCCAGGACACGGTGGCGCGCCGCCAGCCATCCCAGCATGATCGAGACCGGGACGGCGAACCCGAGGGCCGTGGAGGGCAAGCTGAAGGCCCACATCCCCGCTCGGAGCCCCGCGGCCACCAGGTAGTTCGACTGCCCGTGGGCGATGTCCCGGAACGACCCCATGGAGAAGGAGGCGCCGCCGGCATCCATGGCCTCCAGGATGTCCGGCTGGGTGGAGAGGTACAGGCCGCTGACCACGGAGCCCAGGGAGTACAGGGCGAACAGGGCCGTCGCCACGCTGATCCAGATCAGCAGGGTGCGATCGCGCCGTCCGAAGAAGATCCACACCAGCAGCAGCCCGGCGATCGCGTAGGCCCCCAGGATGTCGCCGAGGAACAGCAGCAGGGCGTGCAGGAACCCCAGCAGCAGCATCGCCCAATGGCGGCGACGCAGCATGCGCCGCACGGTGCGGTGCTCGAGGCCGCGATCGATGCGGGAGCGGAAGAACTGCACCATGCCGTACCCGAACAGGAAGGCGAACAGCGGGAAGCTGCGGCCGTCCACCCCCAGGCCCATCACCACCTGGATCGCCGTGTCCAGGGCATTGCGGGCCGGCACGTGGATCCCGAACGCCCCGGCCTCCTGGCCCCACAGGAACCAGGGCACGTTCGCCATCGCGATCAGGGCGAGCATCAGGCCGCGCGCGAGATCGGGCGCGAGGGAACGAGGTGGGCGTGCCTGCGTATCGGGGCAGCCCTCGCGGATACGAGGGCGTGCGGGGACCGGTTCGGTGGCGCTCACGATGATCGACCCTCTCGTCTCGTGGGGCTGTGGTTCGACCGTAGCCGCCTCGCTGCCAGCGCGCACCCCGACGAAGGTCGCCGTTCCTGGCGGGTGGTGGCGCGGTGGTGGCGCGGCCCACCGTGGGCAACCGGGTACCGCGGTCCCTTTGGGCACCGCCTCTGCCTAGACTGGCAGGCATCCGAACCCGACCCCTGAAGGAGCAAGTGAGGCAGCGGTGAACGACCACCTGAAGACGTCTGTCCAGGCGATCAACTGGAACCGGATCCCCGATCCCAAGGACCAGGAGGTATGGGACCGCCTGACCGGCAACTTCTGGCTGCCGGAGAAGGTGCCGCTGTCCAACGACATTCCCTCCTGGGGCCGTCTGAGCGAGCAGGAGCAGACCCTGGTGATGCGGGTGTTCACCGGCCTCACCCTGCTGGACACCGTCCAGGGCACCGTCGGCGCCGTCTCCCTCATCCCCGATGCGGTCACCCCGCACGAGGAGGCGGTGTACACCAACATCGCGTTCATGGAGTCGGTGCACGCGAAGTCCTACAGCCAGATCTTCTCGACCCTCTCGAGCACCAAGCAGATCGACGAGGCCTTCCGCTGGAGCGAGTTCAACGAGCCGCTGCAGAAGAAGGCCAAGATCGTCATGAGCTACTACCAGGGCGATGACCCGGAGAAGCGCAAGGTGGCCTCCACCCTGCTGGAGTCCTTCCTGTTCTACTCCGGCTTCTACCTGCCCATGCACTACTCCAGCCACGGCGAGCTCACCAACACCGCCGACATCATCCGGCTGATCATCCGTGACGAGGCCGTGCACGGCTACTACATCGGCTACAAGTTCCAGAAGGCACTGGAGAAGGCCTCGCCCGAGCGTCGCGCCGAGATGAAGGACTACACCTTCTCGCTGCTCATGGAGCTGTACGACAACGAGGAGGAGTACACCGAGGATCTCTACGACCCGGTGGGCTGGACCGAGGAGGTCAAGACCTTCCTGCGGTACAACGCCAACAAGGCGCTGATGAACCTGGGCTACGAGGGCCTGTTCCCCTCCGAGGCCACCGAGGTGAACCCGGCGATCCTTGCCTCGCTGTCGCCGAACGCGGATGAGAACCACGACTTCTTCTCCGGCTCCGGCTCCAGCTACGTGATGGGCAAGGCTGTGGAGACCGAGGACGACGACTGGGACTTCTGAACCGGCCGTGCCGGGGAGTGTGCGGGCTAAAGGTGTTGTAAAGCCCACCTTCGGATATGCACAACTTCTTCGCGCATCCGGCACGCTCAAAGTGTCACAAAGCGGGGCGAATCGGTCACCATAACGCCGGAATTCCTGTACTTCTGACCGCTAGGTCGGCCGCGTGTTCCACCATGCGAGCGTCATCTGGGGCAGAATGGTCGCCGTAGTCCCTGATCCCTTCCCCTGATTGGAGAAAAACAATGGGTATTCTCTGGGCCATCATTTCCTGGATCATCATCGGTGCCATCATCGGCCTGATCGCTCGCGCCATCATGCCGGGCAAGCAGTCGATGGGCCTTGGCCTGACCATCGTCCTGGGCGTCGTCGGCGCCATCGTCGGTGGCTTCCTCGGCGGCCTGTTCGGTGGTGACGGCATCTCCGGCATCATGAACAACCCGTGGAGCATCGGCACCATCCTGCTCGCCGTCATCGGCGCCCTGATCGTCATGGTCATCTACGGCTTCGCCACCAAGGGCAGCAACCGCGTCTGATCCACATGCGCTTCGCCTGACACGTCAGGCACACATCACCGCAGTGCCGTCCCCGACTCAGGTCGGGGGCGGCGCTGTGCTTCTGCTCGCGTCGGTCACGCCATGGGCACGTCCGCAGCGCGGTGGCCCGCCTCGGTGACGCGTACGCGACCGGAGGACCAGCGGGCCACATCGGCTGCGAAGTCCTCGAGCAGCGGCGGGTCCAGCAGCACGTCCAGCCGGGCGAGCCGGGAGGTGTACTCGGTGGGCTCCGCCTGTGCGCTGTGGGCGCCGGCCCACACCCGTACCGCGTTCTCGGCGATGCCCACCTCAGCCAGCGGCACCTCCAGGCGCGCCACCACGAGCTCCGTGCGCCGCAGCAGGGTCGCGGCCGCCACGGCCTGCTCCACCCCGGCGGTGTAGGCGCGCAGCAGACCCCCCGCCCCCAGCTTCACCCCACCGAAGTAGCGGATCACCACCGCCAGGGTGTCGGTGAGATCAGCGTGCAGCAGCGCTTGCAGCATCGGCATGCCGGCGGTGCCGGAGGGCTCCCCGTCGTCGTTGGAGCGATGGACGGGCGCGGCGTCGAATGTGGCACCGATGACCAGGGCAGTGCAGTGATGGCGTGCATCAGGGTGATCGGTGCGCGCGGCGCGGATGCGCTCCTCGGCCTGCTCGACCGAGGTGACGCGGTGCAAGCGGGTGAGGAAGCGGGAGCGACGCTCGACCAGTTCGGTCTCGACGTCGGCGGCGAGTACGAACAGATCGGACATACGGAAAGTCTAGGCGCGTTGCCGTGCGGGAACCGGTTCGAGCGCGACGGCGCGGGGGTGACAGGGGATACGCTGATCGCGGCCGCAGCTTCGACCCGGGAGGTCCCGATGTCCACGTCCCAGCCCGCACCTCAGCCCCACTCCGACCCAGCGCCCGGCTTCGCTCCGGAGTCCGGCTCCGCCCCCGCGCCCCGGAAGAAGTCCAAGGGTCCGGCGATCCTCATGGTCCTGGGTGGCATCATCCTGCTGCTCAGCCTGATCATCGGCACGATCCTCACCGTGGTCGGTGTGGGTAATACCGCCGACGGTCTGAGCGAGATCGAGCAGTTGCCCGGCGGCAGCGGCAGCATCACCGCGGAGGAGGGGGACGTGCTCCAGCTGTACGCGCCCGAGGGAACCACCGCCACCTGCACCATCATGACCCCGGACGGGGCTGAGCCCGGCCCGGGCACCAACCAGTCCAGCAGCACCACCATCGACGGCGCCACCTGGGTCTCCTTCGACTCCTTCGAGGCCACCGCTACCGGCGAGCACCAGATCGACTGCGACAGCCCCCAGGTGGCCGTGGGCCCGCCCGTCTCCCTGGGCGGCATCTTCGGCGCCATCGGCGGCGTGCTGCTGGGCATCGGCGGCGGCATCCTGGGCTTCCTGCTGCTGCTGGCCGGCCTGATCTGGTGGCTGGTCACCCGCAAGAAGGACTGACGTCCGTCGAGCCGCCGTTCTTCACCTGGCTGGCACCCCCAGCGCGAGCGAGCGCTCGTACGTGCTGCGGCCGCGCCGGTCCGGCCACTGGGAAGACCGTCGTGCGCCTCGGTGCAGGCGAACGATCGGTCGGTGCCCGCCGGAACCGTTTGCCGAGCCCCCGGGCGGCCGGTACGGTCGAATCCCGACCTGATCCGGAGGTGCCCGATGGGCCATCCAGTCCACCTCATCGTCGATGGTCAGCCGCATGACCTGACCGTCGACCCGCGCACCACCCTGCTCGACGCGCTGCGGGACCACCTGGGGAACATGTCCCCGAAGAAGGGCTGCGACCACGGCCAGTGCGGTGCCTGCACCGTGCTGGTCGACGGGCGACGGCTGAACTCCTGCCTGCTGCTGGCCGTGTCCCTCGACGGCGCGGAGGTGCTCACCTCGGACGGCCTCGCCACCGACGGCGAACTCTCCGCCCTGCACACCGCTTTCCTCGAGCAGGACGCCTTCCAGTGCGGCTACTGCACCCCCGGGCAGATCTGCTCCGCAACCGGCGTGCTCCGCGAGGCGGCCGGGGGGCACCCCAGCGTGGTCACCGAGGACCACGGCCACGACCACCCGATCGAGCTCACCGAGGACGAGATCCGCGAGCGCATGAGCGGGAACCTGTGCCGCTGCGGCGCCTACGTCAACATCGTCGCCGCCGTCCAGCAGGCGGCCGGGGCGAGCGAAGCGAGCGAGGGGACGGACCGATGAGACCCTTCGACTACGTACGCGCGGACGACCCCGCCGGCGCCGTCGCCGCAATCGCCGAACGACCCGGCGCGGCCTACCTCGCCGGCGGCACCAACCTCGTCGACCACCTCAAGCTCGGGATCACCGCCCCCGATCTGCTGGTCGACCTCGGCCGCCTCGACCTCGCGGACATCGAGGAGCTCCCGGACGGCGGCCTGCGCGTCGGCGCCATGGTCCGCAACAGCGATCTGGCCGCCGATCCGCGCGTGCGTCGCGACCACCCGATGCTCTCCCGCGCCCTCCTCTCAGGCGCCTCGGGCCAGTTGCGCAACGCCGCCACCACCGGCGGGAACCTGCTGCAGCGCACCCGCTGCGTCTACTTCCAGGACCCCACCACCCCCTGCAACAAGCGTGCCCCGGGCAGCGGCTGCTCGGCGCTCGGCGGATACACCCGCTACCACGCGATCCTCGGCGCCTCCGACGCGTGCATCGCCACCCACCCCTCCGACATGGCGGTCGCGCTCGCCGCCCTGGACGCGACCGTGGTGGTGCTGGGCTGCGACGGCGAGAAGCGTCTGCCCCTGACCACGCTGCACCGCCTTCCGGGGGACGAGCCCGAGCGCGACACTGTCCTCGAGCACGGCGACCTGATCACCGCCGTCGAGCTGCCCCCGCCGGACTGCGCCGCCCGCACCCGTTCCACGTATCGCAAGATCCGCGACCGCGCCTCCTACGCCTTCGCCCTGGTCTCGGTCGCCGCGGTGCTCGAGCTCGACCC
Source organism: Brachybacterium sp. p3-SID1565 (assembly GCF_025143785.1). Classification (NCBI taxonomy): domain Bacteria; kingdom Bacillati; phylum Actinomycetota; class Actinomycetes; order Micrococcales; family Dermabacteraceae; genus Brachybacterium; species Brachybacterium sp. p3-SID1565. The sequence continues at coordinate 5,066 of NZ_JAMBDS010000060.1, read as the reverse complement.
GGACGCCGCGCGGCCCACGATCCGCTCCGCGAGGATCGCCCTCGGAGGCGTCGCCCACGCCCCCTGGCGGGCTCGCCGCGCCGAGCAGCTCCTCGCCGGCGCCCCCGCCACCCGCGATAGCTTCCGCCGGGCCGCGGCGGCCGAGCTCGAGCGGGCCCGGCCCGTCGCGGGCAACGAGTTCAAGGTGACGATGGCCCAGGGCGTGATGGTGAGCGTGCTCGCCGAGCTCGCCGGCCTGGGCGAGGAGAACGAGGAGCCCCGTGATGAGTGACCTCCTGCGCGCCTCCGCGATCGGCACTGGACGGGTGCGTCTGGACGGGCCCGACAAGGTGCGCGGCCTCGCCCCCTACGCCTACGAGCACCCGGTCGAGGATCCGCTCCATCTCTTCCCGCTGTGCTCGACGATCGCGCTCGGCCGCGTCACCTCGATCGACGCCACAGCCGCGCTCGCGCTCGACGGGGTAGTGCGCGTGATCACCCACGAGAACGCCCTCCGGCTCGCCGACACCGAGGACGGCGAGCTGGCTATCCTCCAGGACGACCGGATCGGCTTCCGCGGCCAGTACCTCGGCGCCGTCCTCGCCGAGACCCCGGAGACGGCCCGCCACGCCGCCGACCTCGTCGTGGTCACCACCGAGGCTGCGCCGCACGACGCCGAGTTCCGCCCCGACCACCCCGCAGTGCGCGAACCCGAGGGCGGCGCCGACGACATCGACACCGGTGACCTCGAGGCCGCGCTCGCCGCCGCGGAGATCGTGCTGGACCAGCGGTACTCCACCCCTCTCGAGCACAACAACCCGATGGAGCCGCACACCACCATCGCCCGCTGGGACGGCGCGCAGCTCACGCTGTGGACCTCCACCCAGGGCGTGCATCCTGCGCGACAGACCCTCGCCCCGATACTGGGTATCGACCCCGAGCAGCTGCGGATCATCAGCCCGCACGTCGGCGGCGGCTTCGGCTCCAAGGGCCTGCCCCACGCGGACATGATGCTCACAGCGATGGCCGCGCACGCCGTGCCCGGCCGCGCCGTGAAGCACGCCGTCACCCGCCAGCACATGTTCGCGCTGACCGGGTACCGGCCCGCCACCTCCCAGCACCTCCGGATCGGGGCCCGGGCCGACGGCACGATCACCGCCTTCGGGCTCGAGGCGGTCTCCAGCTCCTCGCACACCAAGGAGTTCCCCGAGATGGCGATCAAGCCCTCTCGGCAGATGTACGCCGGCGAGCACCGTCGCATCACCCAGCGCGTGCTCCCGCTGGACATCGCCGTCCCCTCCTGGATGCGCGCCCCCGGCGAGGCACCGGGGATGGTGGGCCCGGAGATCATGATGGACGAGCTCGCCGAGGCCTGTGGGCTGGACCCGATCGAGCTGCGGGTGCGCAACGAGCCGGAGCGTGACCCCGACACCGGGATGCCATTCAACCGACGCCGGCTGATCGACTGCCTGCGCGAGGGCGCCGACCGCTTCGGCTGGGCCGACCGCGCCCCGCGGCCCCGTGCCCGCCGGGAGGGCGGATGGCTGATCGGCACCGGCGTCGCCTCGTCGACCTACCCCGCATCCAGGCAGCCCGGCTCGAAGGCCCGGATCCGTCACGAGGCGGGGGTCTACGAGGTGGCCATCGGCGCCGCCGACCTCGGCACCGGCACCTGGACCGCCCTCACCCAGGTCGCCGCCGACGCCCTCGAGGTCGACCCCGCCGACATCGCGCTGCGGATCGGCGACACCGCGCTGCCGAACGCGACCGTCGCCGGCGGCTCCACCGGGCTCGCCAGCTGGAGCGCGGCTGTGCTGGCCGCCGCGGACGCCTTCCGTCGCGAGCACGGCACCGCCCCGGCCGACGGCGTCGAGGCGATCGGGGAGGCGGCGGAGAACCCTGCCGAGAAGCAGTTCGCCATGCACTCCTATGGCGCCCAGTTCGCCAAGGTCCGCGTCCAGGAGGAGACCGGTGAGATCCGTGTGGACCGCATGCTCGGGGTGTTCTCCGTCGGGCGGATCATCAACCCCCGCACCGCCCGCTCGCAGCTCCTCGGTGGGATGACCATGGGGGTGGGGATGGCGCTGCTCGAGAAGGGTGAGCTCGACCCCCGCTTCGGACACGTCGTCAACCACGACCTCGCCGAGTACCACGTGCCCGTCAACGCCGACATCCGCTCCCTCGAGGCGTACTGGCTGGACGAGGAGGACCCCCAGGCCGGGCCGCTCGGCGCGCGCGGCATCGGGGAGATCGGCATCGTCGGCGCCGCCGCGGCGATCGCCAACGCCGTCCACCACGCCACCGGGGTGCGGGTGCGGGACCTGCCCGTGTTCGGCAGCGACCTCCTGGCGCGGTGAGCGACGCGTCGATCGACGCCCCCCGGCCGGCGGCCGCGCCTCCCGTCGGCCTGCTCCTCGCCGCGGGCGCCGGACGGCGCCTGGGTCGCGGCCCGAAGGCACTGCTGCTCCTGCGCGGCGTCCCCCTGGTGGAGCACGTCGCTCGCGCCCTGCGCGAGGGCGGGTGCGCCGAGGTCGTGGTCGTCACCGGTGCGGGCGCCGAGCGGGTGGGCTCCGTCGTGGACAAGATGCCGTGGGCGCGCACGGAGCAGAACCCGCGCTGGCGCGAGGGGATGGGGACCTCCCTGCGCACTGGCCTTGCCGCGATCGGACCGGGCCGCGACGTGCTGGTCACGCCGGTGGACCGCCCGGGGATGTGCGCGGCGGAGGTGGCCCGGGTGCTGGCCGCCCACCGCCCCGGAGGGATCACCGCCGCCGCCCACCGCGTGGCCTCCGGCGGGCTCCGACGGGGCCATCCGGTGCTGTTCGACGCCGCCTGGACCACCGCCGCCGCGGAGGCCGCGCACGCGGACGTGGGCGCCCGCGACCTGCTCCGCGCCCGACGGGATCACGTGCAGCTCGTGGACTGCACGGATCTCGACGACGGTGCGGACCTGGACCTGCCTGAGGACCTTTGGCGGCTGGACGCGCGTGGCTGACCTCTCAGCCGCTCGTAGCAGTGCGCGCATGCAGCGGACCGCTGCCGTCGCGCAGCGGCTCGACGGTGCGGCGCTCGGCCCGCACGGCCAGGATTTCCGCGAGGATCGCGATCGCCACCTCCGCAGGGCTCTCCGCCCCCAGGTCGAGGCCGATCGGGGAGCGCAGCCGCGACAGCGCCTCCTCGTCCACCCCGGCCTCGCGCAGCGCTGTGCGCCGATCGCGATCGCTGCGCCGGGACCCCATCGCACCGACGTAGGCGATGTCCAGTCGCAGAGCGGTGGCGAGCACCGGCACGTCGACCTTGGGATCGTGCGTGAGCACGCAGACCATGCTACGGGCATCGAGATCCCCGCGCTCCGCGGCCGCGGCAAGGAACCGGTGCGGCCAGGCACGCACCACCTCCGCCCCCGGGAACGCCGTGGGATCGGTGAACGCCGGCCGATGGTCGCACAGCGTGATCCGCAGCCCGAGCGGCCGCGCGGCCTCCACCAGCGCCTGCCCGAAGGCGTTCGCCCCGCACACCACCAGGTGCGCGGGCCGGATACGGGACTCGACGAACAGGTCGATCGTCGAGGCGCCCGCAGGGAGGCGGAGGGTGCCGGTGCGAGCCTCGCGGAGCATGGCGGCGACCTGTGCACTGCCCGCCTCGAGCAACTCCGGGGGCAGCAGCATCGTGAGCGCGCCGCGGACCTCCTCGGCCCCGTCGCCCGCGAGCAGGACAGCGCGTGGGCCGTCGGCGTCGTCACCCTCGGGGGCGACCGTCCGTGGTGCGTCGGACTCCCGCGGCAGCCGGGTCACGTAGGCGGCGGGGGAGGGGTCGTTGACCGTGCCGAGGGGGCTCTGCGTCCCCGGGGGCGGGGGAGCGAACGGCTGGATCAGCACCTCGAGCGAACCTCCGCACATCAGCCCGACGGCGAAGGCGTCCTCGTCGCTGAACCCGAAGCTCCGCAGGCTGCTCCTCCCGGTCTCGAGCGCTTCGCGGCAGGCCTCGAGCACCGCCCCCTCGACGCAGCCACCGGAGAGCGAGCCGTGCAGTGCGCCATCGGCGCCCACCAGCATCGAGGTGCCCACGGGCCGCGGCACGGAACCCTGGGCGGAGACGATGGTCGCGACGGCGCAGGGCACCGGATCGGAGGCGCGGGCGAGGCGCTCCCGGGCGCCGTCGAGGATGTCGAGCACCTCCTCAGCCTATGCTTCGGCCCCGATCGACACGACGGTTTCGACCCCTCGATCGGGCGGGGTGCAGATCACCAAGGCGGTGCTGCTGGTGGCGGCCGTCGGCGTCTCGACGGTGTGGATCCTGGCGCTCAACCGCTTCGATCTCTGCGAGGTGCTCGGCAGGGCCGTCGCGATCGAACTCGTCGACGGGCACCGAGAGACGTTACGGTTGCCCGGGCGTGGCATCTGGATCTCCCCATTGCGCAAGCGGGCCCCCACAGGGCACGTCGCCCGAGTTCGCCGTCCATTCGAACGGAGCCCGACCATGAGCGAAGCACCGAACCTGCACCCAGGAGAGACCGTCTTCAAGAAGGGCGGCGCCAACATGCAGCGGGGCATGGAGACCGTGGGCGGCAAGCTCACCCTCACCAACCAGCGGTTGCTGTTCGATGCCCATGCCCTGAACTTCCAGCGCGGAGCCACCGAGGTGTGGCTGCAGCAAGTGGTGGGCCAGAAGGGCGGATGGACCAAGTTCCTCGGCGCGATCCCGCTGGTGCCCAACTCGATCGTGCTCACCCTGGCCGGCGGCCAGGAACTCAGCTTCGTGGTCTCCGGACGCGCTAAGTGGCTCGCCGCGATCGAGAAGGCGCGTGGCGGCGGCGGGGTGGCCGCCTCCCGCTGACCTGCCAGCGCGACCGCCACTCGCGGGTAGACTGATCTGGCCCGAAAGGGCTGGGGCCTGTAGCTCAGTCGGCAGAGCATCGGACTTTTAATCCGCGGGTCGAGGGTTCGATCCCCTCCGGGCCCACCCTGGTCGAAGCCTGTCGTCGGCGGCATGGCCGCGTCCTGTGGGGAGTCGACGGGAACTTGGTCGCACGCCCGGCCCGTATGGCGGGGAGTGCCTGCCGGCTGCGTCCGCAGGACGAGCAGGGT